>NZ_JBEAIQ010000023.1:0-240484 GCF_040064335.1 Klebsiella sp. CN_Kp088
GCGCTTGCATGGCATGCAAGAGGTCAGCGGTTCGATCCCGCTTAGCTCCACCAAAATTCGAACCCTCGCTACGGCGGGGGTTTTTGCTTTTTGCGCCGTTAATGTAAATGACGTTAAGCTTACGTCAGCGTGTATCGAGCAAATAAAAACCAACGTAATTTAGGAATTTTTCTCGATTTATTTTCTTGCCTGCCATTATTAACCAACATACTATTTTCTGATTGCTTATAATTTTTTAGCCGCAGAGGTGTTGATTAACAATAATGACTGACATATTTAACATCAAAGTTAAAAAAACTCTGCTGGCGTTAATTGTTTGTTTGATTTTTATTCCGCTATCTCGATTAATTTCTCCGCAAACCCTTATCGACGGAAAACAAATTTATCTGGCATGGCTGCCATTAAGCGTAATGTACGCAACCATTTGTATTTTTGGCCGTTACGCCGTTGCCCCCTTGATTGTTGCGTTTGCAATTACTAATACATTTGTAATAGATCTAACTTATACACAGGCCGCTATCCTGTTATTTTGTCAGTTATTTTCCGTCTTTTTCACCTTCGCTATCATGCGCTCGTTGTCGGGGAAAAAATGGCGTAGCGGAAGGCCTGCCAAGCGCCATATCGGTCGCCGTATCTTCTGGGGCGGCTTCTTTGCCCCCATTCTGCTTAAGCTGACGATGTATCTGGCGGGGCGCTTCTTCGCCTTCCCGCTTGCCGTCTCCAGCTACTTCAGTACCGCGTCGATCATCTATTCCGTTATTGATATCCAGGCGTTGATATGCGCCGCCTTAATCTTTACTACCGCTTTCTATTACCCGATGAGAATGATGGTTTGCCCACGTTACCGGCGGGTGTTTTGGTTGCGTCATTGCCAACCGTGGCTGGTGAAAAAAAGAAGAGCCTTTACCATATATTGGTTTATGGCATTAATCACAATCATGCTGGTGCTTTGCGCGCCTTTTGATTCAGATTTAATTGCTGGATATCTGGTGCCGATTATTTTTATTCTCTACTTCATCGGTATCGGCCGGCTGGGGCATGAATTAATTCGCATTACCTGGGCTATTTCGGCATTCTTTTTAGTGGCCTATAACAAAAATTTTCTCCAGGGCGTTCAATCGGGGTACTCCTTGTCATTTGTCCTGTCGGTGTTAATTTCATTCACGATTTGTTTGTTTTACATGACGGATATTTATTCGCGTAGCGAGAGAATTAAACAGCGCTGGCGCGATCGGGCTGAAGAAGATCCGTTAACCGGGTTACCCAATCTGCGGGCGCTGGAAGGGCATTTGCGCCAATCGCCTCGGGTTGTTATTAGCAGCCTGCGTATCGAAAACCTGGACTTCCTTAGCCGTCACTACGGCATGATGATGCGTGTAGAGTGCAAACGGCAAATAGCCCGCCGTCTGCAGCCGCTCCTGGATCACCACGATAAAATTTATCAGCTCCCGGGTAGCGAGTTATTGCTGGTGATAGAGGGGCCGGAACCGGCGGCACGGTTAAACCACATCGTCTCGATGCTTAACCACGCTAAATTTAACTGGCATAACCAGGATCTGGATTTAGAGTTTGGCGCGGCGTGGGGTAGTTACAGCGGCATTGAGACCGAATTACACCCCATGCTTGGCCAGCTTAGCTGGTTATCGGAGCAGGCTGGCGCCGTGCAGCGGGTGCTGGCGTTAGATATCGCGCAGGAAGAGGTTTCCGATCAAACGACCGAACAGGTACGGATGCTGACGAAAATAAAACAAGCGCTGAACGAGCGTAGCCTCCTGCTGTATGCGCAGCCGATTCAGAACGCAGAAGGGGAGGGCTATTACGAAATCCTCACCCGTATGCGTTGCGGCGAGACGATTATCACGCCGGATCGTTTTATTCCGCTTATTGCGCAGTTCAACCTCAGCCAGCGTTTCGATATGCTGGTTCTGGAAACGCTGTTCAGCCAGATCGATCACCATCCTGGCCGACGCTTCTCCGTCAATTTGCTGCCGTATACGCTGATGCAAAAGGATAGCGCCGCTCAGATTATCGCATTGTTTAAGCGTTATCGCGTATCGCCTGCGTATATTACGATTGAGATAACCGAGGAGCAGGCGTTCTCGAATGCGGATACCAGCATGCATAATATTCAGCTGCTGAGTGAGTTCGGTTGCGCTATCGCCATTGATGACTTCGGTACCGGTTACGCGAACTATGAGCGTCTGAAGAGCCTGCAGGCGGATATCGTAAAAATTGACGGCTGCTTCGTGCACGAAATCGAGAGCGACCAGCTTGATGCGATTATCGTCAAATCCATAATCGAAATCGCGCGGGCGAAACAGCTTACGGTAGTCGCAGAGTACGTCGAGACAGAGGCGCAAAAGGCGATGCTGTTGGCGCTGGGCGTCGATTATTTACAGGGTTACCTGATTGGCAAACCGCAGCCGTTAAGCGAATTAAAGGCGTAAAAAAGCCGGGCGATAACGCTGCCCGGCTTGTTATGCTATTAACGTCAGTTTGGGATTACAGCACCAGCGCAGCGATGGAAGCTGACAACACGCTGACCAGCGTGGAACCGTAAACCAGTTTCAGGCCAAAGCGGGAAACCACGTTACCCTGCTCTTCATTCAGGCCTTTAATTGCCCCGGCGATGATACCGATAGAAGAGAAGTTGGCGAAGGAGACCAGGAAGATAGAGATGATACCTTCCGCACGCGGGGAGAGCGTCGCTGCCACTTTCTGCAGATCCATCATCGCCACGAATTCGTTAGACACCAGTTTGGTCGCCATAATACTGCCCACCTGCAGCGCTTCGCTCGCCGGCACGCCCATCACCCACGCAACCGGATAGAAGATGTAGCCGAGGATCCCCTGGAAGGAGATGCTGTAGCCAAACCAGCCGGTGACGGTCGCGAACAGGGCGTTGAGTGCGGAAATCAGCGCGATAAAGCCGATCAGCATCGCCGCGACGATAATCGCTACTTTAAAGCCTGCCAGAATGTATTCGCCCAGCATTTCGAAGAAGCTCTGACCTTCGTGCAGATTGGACATCTGCAGGTTTTCTTCGCTCTGCTCAACGCGGTACGGGTTAATCAGCGACAGGACGATAAAGGTGCTGAACATGTTAAGCACCAGCGCGGCAACCACATACTTCGGTTGCAGCATAGTCATATACGCGCCGACGATAGACATCGAAACGGTAGACATCGCGGTTGCCGCCATGGTGTACATACGGTTGCGCGACATTTTGCCGAGAATATCTTTATAGGCGATGAAGTTTTCCGACTGACCGAGGATCAGCGAGCTGACGGCGTTGAAAGATTCCAGTTTACCCATGCCGTTAACTTTCGACAGCACGGTACCGATAGCGCGGATGACAATCGGCAGAATGCGAATATGCTGTAAAATACCAATCAGCGCAGAAATAAAGACGATTGGGCACAAAACCTTCAGGAAGAAGAAGGCCAGACCTTTATCGTTCATGTTACCGAATACGAAGTTGGTGCCCTCGTTGGCGAAACCGAGAAGTTTCTCGAACATCTCGGAAAAGCCTTTCACAAAACCCAGACCGACATCGGAGTTCAGGAAGAACCAGGCCAGCAAAACTTCAATAACAAGTAATTGAATAACATAACGAATGCGGATCTGCTTACGGTTGTGACTGACCAACAAGGCCAGTATAGCCACCACAACGATCGCGAGGACAAAATGCAAGACGCGGTCCATATTTGCTCCAAATATGAGGCAGGTTAAATTTCCGTGCACATTCTATGCAACAAGCCTAAATAAAACGAGATCGAATCCACACTATTGCAAGGATATGTGACCAATAACAAAAATAGTGATCAATCGTACATTTTTGTTATGTTATGCAAAGGTATTAAAAGTTGCATTAATGTACTAATCTGATGAAAGGCGCGTTGTCCACAGCTTCACGCCCGTTTCGTTATTTGGCCTACTATCGTTCCCTCCTATCAAAGCAATCATTATCACCTTTCTAAATGAACTTGATAATCATTCGCATTTTGATAGCATTAAACATAGCAAAGGCTATATTTCCAGGGGCAGAAAATGACTAGCAGTCGCGTTGAGAATAGCAGCGGTCGCGCAGCGCGCAAGATGAGGCTCGCACTGATGGGGCCCGCGTTCATTGCTGCCATCGGCTACATCGATCCGGGTAACTTCGCCACGAATATCCAGGCAGGCGCCAGCTTTGGCTATCAATTATTATGGGTAGTGGTCTGGGCGAACCTGATGGCGATGCTGATTCAGGTGTTATCGGCCAAGCTCGGTATCGCCACCGGTAAAAACCTCGCGGAACAGATCCGCGATCACTACCCGCGCCCGGTGGTATGGTTTTATTGGGTACAGGCGGAAATTATCGCCATGGCGACCGATCTGGCTGAATTTATCGGTGCGGCCATCGGCTTTAAGCTGCTGCTCGGCATTTCCTTATTGCAGGGGGCAGTGCTGACCGGTGTCGCGACTTTCCTGATCCTGATGTTGCAGCGTCGCGGGCAGAAACCGTTGGAAAAAGTCATTGGCGGGCTACTGCTGTTTGTGGCAGCGGCCTATGTGGTTGAGCTTATCTTCTCGCAGCCGGCGTTAGCGCCGCTGACCAAAGGCATGATCATTCCGAGTCTGCCTAATGGTGAGGCGGTATTCCTTGCCGCCGGGGTACTCGGCGCGACGATTATGCCGCATGTTATTTATCTGCACTCGTCGCTGACGCAGAACCTGCACGATGGGTCGCGCAAAGAACGCTATAACGCCACGCGTTGGGATGTGGCGATTGCGATGACCATCGCTGGTTTCGTTAACCTGGCGATGATGGCGACCGCCGCCGCTGCGTTTCACTTCAACGGCCACACCGGCGTGGCCGATCTCGACCAGGCTTATTTAACTCTCGAACCGCTGCTCAGCCATGCCGCCGCGACGGTTTTTGGTCTCAGTCTGGTTGCCGCCGGTCTCTCGTCGACGGTAGTCGGAACGCTTGCCGGGCAGGTCGTGATGCAGGGGTTTATCCGCTTCCATATTCCGCTGTGGTTTCGCCGGACAATCACCATGCTGCCGTCATTTATCGTGATTATGATGGGGCTGGACCCGACGCGTATCCTGGTGATGAGTCAGGTGTTGCTGAGCTTCGGGATTGCGCTGGCACTGGTGCCGCTGCTAATTTTTACCAGCGATGCGCGGTTAATGGGCGATCTGGTTAATAGTCGGTGGGTAAAACGCATCGGTTGGCTGATTGTGGCGATTGTGGTGGCGCTGAACGGCTGGCTGATTATTGGTTCAGCATTAGATTAATACGGCAACAAAAAAGGGAGCTTTCGCTCCCTTTATCAATTAGTGGTGCCCGTGGCCGTGACCACGTCCGCCGCCCGGGCCTCGGCCCCAGCCGCCACGACGATCGTTCCAGCCTTCGCGATAGCCGCGCTCGTAAGCGCGACCGCGATCCCAGCCGCGTTTATCCCAACCGCGATGCCAGCCGTTATCATGGCGATGCCAGCGGTGATCGCGCCATTCATAATGACGACGCCAGTAATCACGGTCGCGCCAGCCGCCACCGTCCCAGTAGTTACCGTAACCGTCACGATCGCCAATTTGTAATTTTACCGATGGCAGCAGGGTGATTTCACCAGCATTAGCGATAACCGGCGCGCATGCCAGCAGTACCGCAGCCAGAATCAGTGACCTGAACATACTCTTCTCCTCACGATCGGGTCTTAAATGACCTGTTAACCAGATATTACGAGCCGGTAAAGAGACGTAGCATCAGGGAACTCTTAAATCGCAAGAAATAGCACTTTTTGCCAAAGTAAAAATGAGTTTACACCGCAAGGATCGCATCAATGGCGGCGCACTCTTCAGCGCTGAACTGACGATTGCTTAACATACCCACGGCATCGTCCAGTTGCGCCGTTTTACTGGCGCCGATCAGCACTGACGTCACTTTATTTTCACGCAGCACCCAGGCCAGGGCCATCTGTGATAGCTTCTGTCCGCGGCGCCCGGCAATGGCGTCAAGTTGGCGGACTTTTTCCAGCCGCTCGGCGGTGAGCTGTTCCGGCTGTAAAAAACGGCTATTGCTGGCTGCGCGAGAGTCTGGCGGAATACCGTTTAGATAGCGGTTGGTCAATTGCCCGCCGGCCAGCGGTGAAAACGCTATACTTCCCACGCCTTCGGCCTGCAGCATCGCTAATAATCCTTCTTCCACCCAACGTTCAAACATCGAATATTTGGGTTGGTGAATCAGGCAAGGTGTGCCGAGATCGTTGAGGATAGCGATAGCCTGACGCGCCTGCTCAAGCGGGTAGTTTGATAAACCAACGTAGAGCGCTTTCCCCTGGCGAACCAGATGATCCAGCGCCCGCATGGTCTCCTCCAGCGGTGTCTCCGGATCCGGGCGGTGGTGATAAAAGATATCGACGTACTCAAGGCCCATCCGCTTCAGGCTCTGGTTGAGGCTGGCGACCAGATACTTGCGCGATCCCCAGTCGCCATAAGGGCCGTCCCACATGGTATAGCCCGCTTTACTGGAGATGATGAGTTCGTCGCGGTAGGGCAGAAAATCTTCTTTGAGGATCCGCCCGAAGTTGCTCTCTGCCGATCCCGGCGGCGGGCCGTAATTGTTCGCCAGGTCGAAGTGGGTAATACCAAGGTCGAAGGCGTGACGCAGCAACTGGCGGCTGATCTCTACCTGTGTTTCATCGCCAAAGTTATGCCACAGGCCGAGAGATATCGCCGGTAGCTTCAGGCCGCTGCGCCCGCATCGGCGGTACTCCATGGCCTGATAACGCGTGTTACTTGCCTGGTAAACCATACTTCCTCCGCATCAAAACAGGGTGTGTATACGTTTACACTAATCAATGTTGTATGCGGAGTATATGGGGAAAACGCGTAAATTTTGCTTTCCACCCTCTTTGTTGCTCACAATCTGGACAGTTAAAACGCATATCTAATACTCAGATTACCTGCACAACAACAAGGATTATGGATATGCAACCGACTTACACCATTGGCGATTATCTGCTGGATCGTCTCGTAGATTGTGGTATCGATCGCCTGTTCGGCGTACCTGGTGATTACAACTTACAGTTTCTCGATCACGTGATAGCCCATCAAGATTTGGGATGGGTCGGCTGTGCTAACGAACTGAACGCGGCCTACGCCGCAGACGGCTATGCGCGTATAAAAGGCGCTGGCGCGCTGCTAACCACCTATGGCGTAGGGGAGTTAAGCGCGTTGAATGGGGTGGCTGGTAGTTATGCGGAACATATCCCGGTGCTGCATATTGTTGGCGCCCCTTCCACTGGCGCGCAGCAGCGGGGTGAACTCCTGCACCATACGCTCGGCGATGGTGATTTCACCCATTTCTCGCGGATGAGCGAACAAATTACCTGTACTCAGGCGACGCTAACGGCGGGCAACGCCTGTCATGAAATTGACCGGGTATTAAGCGACATGCTGACCCACCACCGCCCTGGGTATCTGATGCTGCCTGCCGACGTGGCGAAAGCCCGCGCGGTGCCGCCGGCCCGCACGCTGGTGATTAAGGGCCCGGCGGCCGATGAAAACCAGCTTGCCGGCTTTCGCGAACACGCGGCCAAACTGTTACGCAGCAGCCGCCGCGTGTCGCTGCTGGCGGATTTTCTCGCCCAGCGTTACGGTCTGCAAAACACACTACAGCAGTGGGTTAAGTCCGCGCCGATAACCCACGCCACCATGCTGATGGGGAAAGGGCTATTTGACGAACAAGGCTCAGGTTTTGCCGGGACCTATAGCGGGATCGCCAGCGCGCCGCAGACTCGCGAGGCGATGGAAAGCGCCGATGCCATCATCTGCGTGGGTACGCGCTTTACCGATACGATTACCGCCGGCTTTACCCATCATTTGCCAACGGAGAAAACCATCGAAATCCAGCCGTTCGCCGCGCGGGTAGGCGATCACTGGTTCAGCCGGATCCCGATGGATCAGGCGCTGGCGGCACTCATTGACGTTTCTGGCAAGCTGTCCGCCGAATGGAGCGCGCCAGATATCATCGCCCCCGACGCTTCCGGCGCGCCGCAGGGTAATCTGACGCAGAAAAACTTCTGGAGTACGGTCGAGAAACAGCTGCGGCCGGGCGATATTATTCTTGCCGATCAGGGGACCTCGGCATTCGGCATCGCTTCATTAAAACTTCCCTCACAGGCGACGCTGCTGGTGCAGCCGCTATGGGGCTCAATCGGCTTTACGCTACCTGCCGCCTACGGCGCACAGACAGCCGCCGCGGACAGAAGGGTGGTATTAATCATTGGCGATGGCGCCGCCCAGCTCACTATCCAGGAGATGAGCTCAATGCTGCGCGATAAGCAAAAGCTGTTAATTTTGCTGTTGAATAACGAGGGTTACACCGTCGAGCGCGCGATTCACGGGCCGGAACAGCGCTACAACGATATCGCGTTGTGGGACTGGAGCCGCTTCCCCGATGCTTTTGCGCCGGATACGCCTTCCCGCTGTTGGCGGGTAACGCAAACCGGCGAATTGGCGGAGGCGATGGCCGATAGCGTTAACTCCGATAAGTTAACGATGGTCGAAGTCATGCTGCCGAAAATGGATATTCCTGATTTCTTACGCGCGGTCACCCAGGCGCTGGAAAATCGCAACAACCGCGGCTAATCGCCGCGGCGTTTGGCAATCATCAACGGCTTCCCGGCCAGCAGTAGCCAGGCCGGGAGCATCACGATACAAAGCAGCGGCAACAGGGTGGTGTCAGGCACCACTACTGACGCCATAAACAGACTCAGCCAGCCGTCGCGGGTAACGACCAGCACCAGGCCGAGGATCGCGCAGGAGATGGTAATGGCGGCCGGTACCGCTTCAACGTGAGCATGCAGCATTAGCCCCAACGAGACGCCGACAAACACCGCCGGGAAAATACGCCCGCCGCGGAAACCGCATGCGGACGCCAGCACCAGCGCCGCCAATTTCACCACGGCAATGAGCAGAAAATCGCCAGCGCCAAGCGTCTGGCTGGAGGCCAGTTGCTGCATTTCGTCCAGACCTTTAAATAGCGTAATATGCCCGCCGATAACGCCCAGGATCCCCAGTAAAAAACCACCGATTCCCAGCATTAACACCGGATTTTTCAGCCGGTGGATGAGCGCGTGCAGACGCGGCAGACACCACACGGCGACCATGCCAACGGCGATGGCGATAAGCGTGACAATCGCGCCGCTGATGATATCGACGATGCGCAGGTGCGGATAGTGCGGGATTGGCAGAGTGAAATTGGGATGGAAAAAAATACCGGTCGTCAATGCGCCTGCCGCCGCCGCCAGCAGCGGGGCGAACAGCCGGTCCCATAACGGAACGTCGCTGCTGCTATTGAGCGTTTGCGAAAAAATAAGCGCCGCGGCAACCGGCGTGCCGAACAGCGCGCCGATGGTTCCCGACGCGGCGAGAATTGTCCAGTCCAGCGAACTTACCCGTGGAAACAGGCGCGAACCGAGGGCGACGGCAAGCGCTATATTGACGACCATGATCGGATGTTCCGGCCCGAGACTGACACCGCCCGCGAGGCCGAGAATCAATGCCGCCAGTAACCCCGGTAGCGCGTTGGTGGCGATGGGCGCGCCGATCAAGGATTCGGTTGCCGGATCCGGCCCCCCATGACCGGGGCTGAAACGGACTACCAGCCCCACGGCAATCCCGGTGAGAGTGAGGATGGCAATTATCCACAGCGGGCTATCGGCGGCAATGCCGACATGTGCCGGCAGGTCGCTCCACAAGATGCTCTGCAGAATCGCGGCGATCTTCATCGCCACAATCAATACCAGGCTGGAAGCGATACCAATAAGAATGGCGGGTATCGATAACAACAGCATCGTTCTGGCGCGCGGGTGCAACATGAAGGGTTCCTTTTAAATGTCCTGAAGCGCTACTTTGCCTGTCTCTGTAAAGAGCTTCGGCGCAAATGGTGCTGAAACGATAAACTTAAGGCCAAACCTGACGTTGCGTGTAGGTCATAAGATGCCGTGTTACATAGATTACAGGCTAAATGTGACCAATGTCGCTAAACTACCGGCGGCTGTACGTTGGGCGTTGTTGTTATGTCGCCATGAATTTACAGTGTGCGAAAAGAATTATTTTGACTTTAGCGGAGCCGTAACGGAATGACAAAATTTGCTTTAGTAGGAGACGTCGGCGGAACTAACGCCCGTCTGGCGTTATGTGATATCGCAAGCGGGGAGATTTCCCGCGCTAAAACTTATTCCGGGCTCGATTATCCAAGCCTTGAGGCCGTTGTACGCGTCTATCTCGACGAACAAGCCGTGAAGGTCGATGATGGCTGCATCGCCATTGCTTGCCCCATCACCGGCGACTGGGTAGCGATGACCAACCATACCTGGGCTTTTTCTATTGCCGAGATGAAAAAGAACCTCGGATTCGCGCATCTGGAAATCATTAATGATTTTACCGCGGTGTCGATGGCGATCCCAATGCTCAAAGACGAGCATCTGATCCAGTTCGGCGGCGCGCAACCGGCGGAAGGTAAACCGATCGCAGTCTACGGCGCAGGTACCGGTCTTGGCGTAGCGCACCTGGTACACGTTGATAAACGCTGGGTGAGCCTGCCTGGCGAGGGCGGCCACGTTGATTTCGCGCCGAACAGCGAAGAAGAGGGCATTATTCTCGAGGAGCTACGCAACGAGTTAGGCCACGTGTCCGCCGAACGCGTTCTGTCCGGCCCGGGATTAGTTAATCTGTATCGGGCGATTGTTAAATCCGATGGCCGTTTGCCGGAGAACCTGCAACCGAAGGACGTTACCGAGCGCGCGCTGGCGGATACCTGCATTGATTGTCGCCGCGCGCTGTCGTTGTTCTGCGTCATTATGGGGCGCTTTGGCGGTAACCTGGCGCTGACCCTCGGCACTTTCGGCGGCGTGTACATCGCGGGCGGTATTGTCCCGCGTTTCCTTGAGTTCTTTAAGGCGTCGGGTTTCCGCGGCGGGTTTGAAGATAAAGGGCGCTTTAAAGCCTACGTGCAGGATATTCCGGTTTATCTCATTGTCCATGATAACCCAGGCCTACTGGGCTCCGGCGCGCATCTGCGCCAGACGCTGGGGCATATCCTCTAAACCACTCTCAGCCGGGCGGCGGTGTCTGCCGTCGCCTATCTCATTACAGATTCATCAACTGGCGAAACTCTTTCACCTTACTGCGGCTGACCGGCACCTGAAACTCAAGGTCGCGTAGCCGTAGGACGTAGGTGTTGTTGAACCATGGCTCTATTTCGCGAATTTTATTCAGATTGACGCAGTATGAGCGGTGGCAGCGAAAGAAGTGCGCAGCCGGCAGTTTGCTGCAGAATTCAGTGATGTTCATCGGCATGACGAATGATTCACGGCGCGTATAAACGAAGGTCATTTTTTCATGCGCTTCCGCGTAATAAATATCGTGAATGCTGGTGACGATGATCCGCTCGTCTTTAATCAGATTAATGGTGTCGTTTTCGCGGGTCGGGTTGTGCGCGGGCGCGCCGCTCACCGCCACCTGCTGCTGTTGCTGCCAGGCGCTGGACAGCTTCTGTAGCATGTTAATAATCCGCGATTCCTGATAAGGCTTAAGGATGTAGTCAAACGCTTCCAGTTCAAAGGCTTCCACCGCATGTTCTTTCCACGCGGTGATAAAAACGATAAACGGCTTATGCGCGAACTGGCTAATATTTTGCGCCAGCAGTACACCGTCCAGAGAGGGAATATTGATGTCGAGAAAGATGGCATCGACTTTATTGTGCTGCAGGAATTTCAGCACATCGAGACCGTCGTCAAAGGTGCCGACGATCTCCATCTGGCTGTGAGTATTAATCAACCAGGTGAGTTCCTGCTGCGCCGGGAACTCATCTTCCACAATAATAACTTTCATATTTTCTCCGCTCATGGCAACAGCGACACCGGTTCACTCGCCGGGGCGTGCTGGTTGGGGACGTAGAACGCAATCTCCGTTCCCGGCGTCAAGCGGCGGATATGCAGCCCTTCGCCGTAGAGCAGTTTCACCCGATGATGAACATTCAGCAGGCCAATTTTATTGCCCGGCATCTCGTCGGCTTCGACGCGGGCTACCACCGCCGGGTCAATACCGTTACCGGTATCCCGTACGCTAATGCGCACCCGGTTTCCGCATTCGTTGATGGCGATGGTCACCACGCCCTTACCCCGACAGGGTTGAATACCGTGGACGATGGCGTTTTCAACCAGCGGCTGAATGAGCAGGCTGGGGATGACGCAGCTGACGTCCTCGTCAATATCATAAATCACCGTCAGCTTGTCGCCGAAACGCGCCTGCTCAATCGCAATATAATCCTTAATTTGGTACAGCTCGCGCTTGATGTCGATCTGCTCGTCATCTTTTAACTCAATGTTATAGCGTAAATAGCGCGACAAATTGAAAATCAACTGTCGTGCGGTATCCGGATTCATGCGGATGGAAGAGGAGATGGCGTTAAGCGCATTAAACAGAAAATGGGGATTAATTTTACTCTGCAGGGCGCGTAGTTCCGCTTTATTGGCCATTTCTCGTAGTTGTTCGGCCCGCGAGACTTCAAGCTGAGTGGAGATAATTTGCGACAGGCCGATCGCCATCTCCTGCAGCGAGGAGGTAATACGATGCGCATGGCAGTAGTAAATTTTCAACGTGCCGGTCACCACGCCTTTCTCACGTAGCGGAATGACCAGCATGGAGTGGATCTCCGGCGTTCTGTAGGCTTCGTCGTTGTTTTTAATGATGATGGTGTCGCTTTCAATGGCTTGACGAGTGGTTGGGCTGATATCGTTGTTGCGATCGTTATAGTTATTTTCCCCGTAGCCAACATAAGCCAGCACCCGGTCAGTGGTGGTAATCGCGACCGCATCGGCATTGATGTCCCGGCGAATAATATCGCAAACCTGACGCAGCGATTCGCTGTTAACGTGGCGGAAGAGCGGCAGCGTTTTGTTGGCGATATCTAACGCCAGTTTTGCCTGGCGCGCCGCGCTGGCCTCTTTCTCGCCTTCCACGCTCTGGACCAGCAGCACAATAAAACCGATGCAGATGCTGCCAAGGATCATCGGAATACCGATTTTGGAGACAATATCGATCCCCAGCGCCAGCGTCGGCGCCCACAGCACCACGAGGATCATGGTTAGCGTTTCGCACAGCATCCCGGCCAGAATCCCCACCTTCCAGCGCTGGGCTTTCGGAATTTTGCGATTAATAAGCCCGGAAAGTAGCCCGGCGACAATGCTGGTGATAAAGCAGGGGATGGCTGTTACACCATCAATATCAATGAGATAGCGGTGTACCCCGGCAATCACGCCGACAATCGCGCCGACCCACGGCCCAAACAGGATCCCGCCGGACATCACCGCGATAATCCGTACGTTGACCAGCGAACCCTCTACCGGAACGCCGGACCAGGTGCTAAACAGCGCAAACATGGAGAAAATGGCGGTGACCGCCAGCAGCTCGCGAGGCGTATGCGCCGATTTATGCAGCAGTTCGCGGAACAGGCGTAAGCGGATAAGAAAAAAGAGGCAAATGAGCATTAATGCCGCGCGGTCAAAAACCGCCAGCAGCATATTAAATATATCGTGCATGGATGCGCCCAGGATTCGCGGGAAAGCAATATGATAGAAAACCTCACGCCAGAAGGCTAGCAGCAGAGATAAATGGGGAACAGGCTTAAAAATTAAAGGGGATAAGTCGCTCACTCCAGCTATCAGGCCGTTTATGAGTAACGATGATACATTTGAGTATTATAAATGATATCAATATGTTGATTGTTTATTTACGTTACATTCGTTTCGGGAACACGTTCTACCGCATACTGAGGCGTGATGACCCGTTTTACGCGTGGGCGATTATTTTTTATCAACCCTCTCGACAGCGTGTTTTTTTTCAGGTTATTTTCTAAACGTGCCACATCGGTGGCCGCGTCGCTCGGACGGTCCGGGCGCTAACGTTAATCTGAGGAATCTATGGCTGAATTCAGTCCTGAACGCCGTTTTACGCGTATCGATCGTCTCCCTCCGTATGTTTTTAACATCACTGCCGAACTGAAAATGGCTGCGCGTCGGCGCGGCGAAGATATTATCGATTTCAGTATGGGCAACCCGGATGGCGCCACGCCGCCGCATATTGTTGAAAAACTGTGTACCGTCGCCCAGCGTCCGGATACCCACGGTTACTCTACTTCCCGCGGTATTCCTCGTCTGCGCCGCGCGATTTCACGTTGGTATCAGGAACGTTATGACGTCGATATCGACCCGGAATCAGAAGCCATCGTGACGATTGGTTCGAAAGAGGGGCTGGCGCATCTGATGCTGGCGACGCTCGATCATGGCGATACGGTGCTGGTGCCAAACCCCAGCTATCCGATTCATATTTACGGCGCGGTTATCGCCGGGGCGCAGGTCCGTTCAGTCCCGCTGGTGGAAGGTGTAGATTTCTTCAATGAACTGGAACGCGCGATCCGCGAGAGTTATCCGAAGCCGAAAATGATGATTCTGGGCTTCCCCTCGAACCCTACCGCGCAGTGCGTCGAGCTCGATTTCTTTGAGAAGGTGGTGGCGCTGGCGAAACGCTATGACGTGCTGGTGGTACACGATCTGGCCTACGCTGATATCGTCTATGATGGCTGGAAAGCGCCGTCGATTATGCAGGTGCCCGGCGCGCGCGATGTGGCGGTCGAATTCTTCACCCTGTCAAAAAGCTACAACATGGCCGGCTGGCGTATCGGCTTTATGGTGGGGAATAAAACGCTGGTTAACGCGTTGGCCCGCATCAAAAGTTATCATGACTACGGGACCTTTACACCGCTGCAGGTGGCGGCGATTGCCGCGCTGGAAGGCGATCAGCAATGCGTGCGTGATATTGCGGAACAATATAAACGTCGTCGTGATGTGCTGGTGAAAGGGCTGCATGAGGCAGGCTGGATGGTTGAGTGCCCGAAAGCGTCGATGTACGTGTGGGCCAAAATTCCGCAGCCATATGCGGCAATGGGATCGCTGGAATTCGCCAAAAAGCTGCTGCAGGAGGCTAAAGTGTGCGTCTCGCCGGGAATCGGCTTTGGCGACTACGGCGATACTCACGTGCGTTTCGCGTTGATTGAAAACCGCGATCGTATCCGTCAGGCTATTCGCGGCATCAAATCCATGTTCCGCGCCGATGGACTGCTACCGGCAGCCAGTAAAACGGTGACTGAACACCACGAATAAAAAATGGGAGCCGCCCGGCTCCCATTTCTTTGCTGCATAGCAGGTTAAATCATCAGGGCGAAAGTACCGGCCCAAACGATGACCATAAAAGAAATTCCCATCAAAAAGTATTTCACGACATGTCACTCCGCATTTCGGCGAAACGCCTAAATGAATTTAACTTTAACCGTTGTGGGACTGTCGCAGATAAAACCAGACTATTCTGGCGGCTGCGGCAGTCCGAAATTCTGTGCGCTATTTGCTCCAGATGGCGCTAATGTACGCTTAAAAAATGGTGGAAACAAGATCCATTTTTTTATTAATTTTTAGTTACTTACGACTGTCGTGAATAGGCGACACATTAATTTCATTCGGTAATAAATTTAATTACGGCGACGGTGATTTAAAGCAATACCCTGACATTTCGTAGTTATTTGATTTTGGGATTTTTTCTATTGGCGGGGAGGTGCAGAAATCATCTTCTGCACCCTGGAGCGATGAGGTTAGCGGGCGGTTGTCGTCGGCGCGCGCCACTGATGCGGATAACGTGCGGGCACAAAGCGTAAGGTAAGCGCCATTAAGATGAACACGCAGATGGCGTGGAATTCCCAGTCCAGCTGGTAGTTTCCGCTCAGGCTGCGCAGCAGCCCCGAAAGCCATGGCGATAACCCGGCGATAATAAAACCGATGCCCTGCATAAACGCCACCAGCCGAGCGGCGACGGCTGGCTGCGGAGAATGGTCCAGCGCCAGCACCAGACAAAGCGGAAATGCGCCGCCTAGTCCTACGCCGCAACTCACTGCCCACAGCAGAGGCCACTGTTGTGGCCACCAGATGAAACCGCAGAACCCGAACAACTGCAGCGCCAATGCCAGCATCAGCAGCTTACGACGATCTTCGTGGCGAGCGAGCATCGGTAGCACCAGCGCGCCGGCGGTTTGGCCGACGGTCATCAACGCCAGAAGCGTGCCGCTAAACTGGGCGCTGTGGCCAAGCTGCATATAATAGGGCGGTAACCAGGCAATCAGGCTGGCGTAGCCGCCATTGATCAGCCCGAAATAAAGGCCAAGCGTCCAGGCGCGGTGGTGGCGAAAGACCGCCGGCGCGACTTGCGCCGATGCGGCAACCGGCGCGGCGGGTAACATTTTGCAGAGCGGCAACCAGCCAATGATCGCAGCCAGAGCCGGTAGCGTCCACCACGCCAGCGCGTGGTGCCAGAGCGCGCTATGCTGCGCAAGCCAGGGGGTGATTGCGGCGCCCAGGCCGCCTCCGCCCATCAGCGCCGCTGACCACAATCCCATCACCTGTGGCGTACGGCGATGAAAAAGACGTTTAATAACGCTGGGTATAATCGCTTGAATCACGCCGATGCCAATCCCGCCGAGCAGCGCGCTGCTAAGCAGCAGACCGCTTTGCGGCGCCAGCTCACGCAGCATCGCGCCAATGCTAATCGCCAGCAGACTTAGCGCGATACTGCGGTTTTCACTAACGTGGCGGTTAACCCAGCCTCCGGCAAGCGCCAGCACCCCCATCGCGATGACCGGAAGGGCGGTCAGTAGTGAAACCAGGGTAAAGCTCATGCCAGTTGCGTGCCGCAGTTGCGGCAGTAATGGACCTATCGAGGTCAGTAGCGGGCGCATATTAATGCCGATCAGTACCAGCACAAATAGCGTCAGCGTTTTGCGTTGTGTCTGGCTCATTACGCTTTATCCGCCCAGCGCTGATACAAGGCCAGCCCTTCGGGTTGTGGGCAGTGGTGAATGGGGAGTGATTGGTTGTCCAACGGCTGCTGCAATTGTTGGTAGATAGCGGCGGTTGAGAGATTGAAGCGCTCGCCATCCTGATTGCTGTTGGCGAAATAGACTTCGCGCACGCCGGTTAAATACATCGCGCTCAGACACATCGGGCAGGGTTGCCCGCTGGCGTAAACCACGCATTCACGCAATACCTGATTGCCCAGACGTAGAGAAACGTCGCGGATGGCGTTGAGTTCAGCGTGTGCGGTAGGATCGCCGCTCTGGTGCAAGGTATTCACCGCTTCGGCAATGACTTCGCCGTGGCGTACTATGACGGCGCCGAACGGGCGGCCGCCGTTTTCAACATTAGCGGCGGCAAGCGTAATGGCGCGCTGAAGATGGTTATCATGAGTAGGCATGAGCGGCTCCTGTAAAAGTCGGGTAGAAGAACTTAATCGGCGGCAGGCTGGAGATTGAATCCTGCAACAGGGTAGCGAGCTTACGCCATAAGCTAAAAGACTTATTTATAATTGAGTTAATCAGATTAACTTATGGATTGAGGAAATGCCCTGATGTTCTACCAGGTATATCCGACGCCGAGGATGCCATACAGTTCGCCGCTGTGCTGGACAATGGGACTATTGGCAATATCATCATCATAGCGTTCGTAGTTTGCCGCTATCATTCCGACCCAGTGGGGGCTGAAGCGGTAGCTGGTAATGATGGCGACCATTGGTGATACCGTCGTGCCGGTATCCCATTGGGGACGCTCGGGCGTCGCCTCGCTTGCTGATATGCCGCCAAAATAGTAGTTCGCCATATTATGACTACGTACCATCAGGCCCATCCCCGGCATCACCAGCAGATTATCTTTGATGATTGGAAAATCAGCCCATAGCAGCAGCTCCTGGCCGTTGCTGCGGCCGCTGATATCTGAACTGATGCGCGCGCTTATCAGCGCGTATGGTGTGATCCATGTGGCGCCAATTCCGCCTTCCAGTTCGCCTTTACGTTCGTTCATCCCCCTAAAAGCCGTATCGTCGTCGGGATCTAAATTACCGAAACGCCAGCGTCCGTAGCCGTATAGCGCGATAGTGTCATCAAGATGAAAATAGTAGCGGGCGCGATCCCCCAGATACATTAACTGGTCGCCAAAATATAATCCGCCGGGAATAAAGTGGGTTTCGTTGTCCTGCTTTTGGTAGCGCGCGGTACCGCTAATCGCGGTGCCGCCGAGAACCCAACCTTTCGGCACCGGGCTGTTCGGGTTATCAGCAGAAAAAATGTCGATCGAGCCGAGGTCGACCTCAGCGCGAGTGGAACCACAATACAAAGCAAGGGTACCGAGAACGACTACAGGGCATCGGGATAGTTTCAGCATGAGCTCATAGTTGGCGTGAAATGATGAAGTGAATGTGAATCGTCTGTGATAAACACCAGAAGATATATAGACGATAGAGCACGTGTTGGGGAATTTTTTTTGTTTTTTATCGTACTTTTTTTGCTTTGCTTTTGATCGAGAAAGTAAAGTGTGGCGGTATCGGTACTATCACTATGGACAATGGCGGATTATTCGTGTGAATAATCCGCACAAAAGTGAGTATTATGAATTGAGGATCAGTTCAGAGAGTGAAGCCATCGAATGATTTTCGTTGGTGACGATGCCTTCTTTTTTTAACTTTTCCATAATGGATTTAAAGGCGAGCTGTTTACTGCTTTCTGTCGCATTCAGTAAATCGCGGTTAAAGGCGGGGTTGGATTGAATGATATAGTTAATGAACTCGAGCAGCAGCTTATTTTGTGGCGGTGTTGATGGCTCATTAATGGTTTTTTCATTATATGAATTCATCGCGGCTTCAGAATACTCTAGCGGACGACTGCTGATGGTGTGCTCGTAAATTTTCTCAATTTCTTTGCTGGTAATATACAGCTTGCTGAGCTCAATCGTCGGCTTATCATCATTATCAGGAATGAAATTGCAGTAGATGACGTTTTTAGCCGGGGAGATAATGCTCAGCGTATCTTCTTGCTGAATGTTATCCGGATTCTCCAGCACATCCATTAAATTTCTTGAATGAGTGTGCCATAAACCCGAAACAGAAACGTTGAGTTTAATTTTGGCGATGGCGCTGTCGTGATCGGCATCAATGACCGACACATTTTCATTCAGGGTGATGATGTTGTTTATTTTAGAGTGCTGAGACCAGGGCTTGTTGGCTTTGGTAATGTCATCAAAACCGCCGTAGCCGTATGATGAGTCGCCAACCCCCTGATTCCGGGTCAGGGCGCTATTGAGCGTGCCGCGATTCTTTTTCAGTTTCAGGCACAGGCTGATAGCGCCGATATCGTGCCAGTGAAGTAAATCTTCCAGTTCGCACTGTAGGAGTTTTTGCGCACGAGCGATAGAGCAATACTCCAGTGGTGGGAGATTGTTCAACTTCCAAATGTTTCTTTCTATCTTATTCATGGCGATAATTATATGTAAATGTTTTTAATAATCTGCGTTCCTGATGAACAGAGCGCCAGCGTTGTTGTTCGACTACACTATCCTTTCCATAAAAAATTATTCAGCAGTGAAATATAAATCCACAATGAAGAATTTTTATGTGACAGATGGCGGCAGTTAAAACACCTACCATAATCGATTATAATATCTTTTTCTTAATAAGGTATAGAATATTGCTTAATTAACGATAAAAATGGGGTAAACCATGGTGCTTTATTCTGGTGATGGATATACTCTATATTAATTATAGATGATATAAATAAAAAAGACGCCGCAGCGCCTTTTTTGCAGTAATCATCGCAGGCTCAAATTAGCGAGCACTCTTCTGAAGAGTAAAACCGCCATCCCCCACCTGGGCCGTGGCATACCACGCCATTAATTCCTCGGTGCCTGGCGCGCCTTCGGCTGGCGCCCATGGCGCGGAATCCTGTTCGGCTACCGGCTGATAGCCTCCGTGCTTGACTTCAAAGATGATACCGCCGCAATCGAGCGACAGTACCGCATGCCAGGTGCCCGCCGCCATTTCCAGCGCCGCGCATTCTTCGCCTAGTACTACACGCTGGGTCACGGTCCCTTGCTCATCGAAGTTCAGCACCACAAAACGGCCGCTTAACGGCAGCAGCAGCTCAAAAGTATGAGGATGACGGTGAGGGCGAATGTAGGTTCCCGGCTCCATGGCAATGGCCAGACGCTGTACCGGATCGCTTAATTCCGGATGAAAATTACGATGTGCCCGTAGACGGGGAGCGGCCGCCGCGGCTGCGCTCTGCTGCTGCATATCACTGATGGTGATTTGTTTCATCTAAACCGCCTGCTTGAAAAACTGATAAACGAAGGCTTTCGCCGCTATCTACGACTAACGATCGGGCCTTTTACTGGAATACTTACAGATAAAGCTTAGCTAAAGTAGATGGTTTATTGCTGATTATAAAGGGGTTATTGAATCCGGTAGACGTCAGGAGAGGCGCATGGTGTCCCCTGCAGGAATCGAACCTGCAACTAGCCCTTAGGAGGGGCTCGTTATATCCATTTAACTAAGGGGACAAGGCGGCGGGATTATAGCGTTTTTTCCGCCGCCCGTTAAGCGCATTGCGATTAATTGCTTAATTTGCAGCCGTTTAGCCCTTTTTATCTGCTTCGGCCTTCGCTTTGGCTTTCTGTTCCTGGGTCATGTCGTTGCGAATCTGGGCGTGGCTTAGCAGGGCGAAGATAAAGGTGCCGCCGCAGATGTTGCCGGCGAGCGTCGGCAGCGCGAAGGGCCAGATGAACTCCTGCCAGGGCAGGGCGCCGCTGAAAATCAGATAGAAAATTTCCACACTGCCGACGACGATATGCGTGGTGTCCGCCAGCGCAATCAGCCAGGTCATCAGGATGATGACGATGACTTTCGCCGAGCCGGCGGCCGGGAACATCCAGACCATTGTCGCCACCAGCCAGCCGGAAATAATCGCGTTGGCAAACATTTCGGTCGGCGTGTTTTCCATGACTTTCTGGCTGATGCTTTGAAACGCCTCACGAGTGGCGTCATCGAAAATCGGCATGATATTAAACGCCCAGGCGGCGATAGCCCCACCCAATAAATTACCTAATAACACCACACCCCACAGGCGCAGCAATAATGCAATATTACCGGCGCTGGGTTTATGCATAATCGGCAGCACGGCGGTGACGGTATTTTCCGTAAACAGCTGCTGGCGGGCGAGAATGACAATAATAAAGCCGAAGGTGTATCCCAAATTCTCCAGCAGATAACCGCCGGGCAGGGCGCCAAGGTGAACATGAAAAATCCCCTTGGCTACCAGCGAGGCGCTAATCGACAAACCGGCGGCAATTGCTGACCATAGTAGCGCCATGGCATCGCGCTCGAGCTCCTTTTCACCCTCCTGGCGAATCACCTCATGGGTAGCCATTGCCTGCGAAGGCAGACGCTCTTCATCTACTTCTATTTTCTCGCCATGCTGTTTCTCTTCGCTTTCAACTTCTCGTTCATCGCTATCATGCATACTGGTGGGGGTATTTTGTCGGGTCATGGCTGCTCTCCCTTTGTATTTGTTACTAAGCGTAGAGAGAAATCAGCGCGGCGGCACAGGATATGCTCCTAAATTCAGCGCAATGGCAAGAATAGCAATACGAATATTGCAAAATATGTATAGAATCGGGGAGCAACAATTATGCCAAAGAAGGCTATGCTGAAAGCAGCTACCCAACGATAAAATGCTAATGGGGGCGCCGTCCCGGATGCCTCCAGCGATAGTCAGAATTAACAGGGAGACACCTATGAATTATCGCCTGTCGGCGCTTGCGCTTGGCGCCACATTGCTGGTGGGATGTGCCAGTTCCAGCACTGACGATCAGCCGCAGGGGCGTTCAGATCCGCTTGAAGGGTTTAACCGTACCATGTTCAACTTCAACTTTAATGTGGTTGATCCTTATGTACTGCGTCCCGTCGCCGTCGCCTGGCGTGATTATGTGCCGCAACCGGCGCGTAATGGTTTAAGCAACTTCACCAGCAACCTTGAAGAGCCGGCGGTAATGGTCAACTCCTTCCTGCAGGGCGATCCCTATAAAGGCATGGTGCATTTCACACGCTTCTTCCTTAACACTATTCTCGGGATGGGCGGCTTAATCGACGTCGCAGGTATGGCGAACCCGCAGCTGCAGCGCGTTGAACCGCATCGCTTTGGTAGCACGCTGGGCCACTACGGCGTGGGCTACGGCCCGTACGTACAGCTGCCGTTCTATGGTAGTTTCACCCTGCGTGATGAGGGCGGCGACATGGCCGATGGCCTGTATCCGGTACTCTCCTGGCTGACCTGGCCGATGTCCATCGGTAAATGGGCGGTCGAAGGGATTGAAACGCGCGCTCAGCTGCTGGATTCCGACGGCCTGCTGCGCCAGTCTTCCGATCCATACATCCTGATGCGTGAAGCCTACTTCCAGCGGCACGACTTTATCGCCAACGGCGGTAAGCTGACGCCGGCCGATAATCCGAACGCGCAGGCGATTCAGGATGAGCTGAAAGATATCGATTCGCAGTAATCCACGCGGGTCAGAAAAGAAAAAGGGTGAACATGATGTTCACCCTTTTTTTATACCGTTGGTTTATCAGAAGCGGTAGTTGAAGTTCGCGCCGTACAGCCAGGCGGTACCTTCAGAACGGAAGGTGTAAGGGCCTTCTTTAATTTCCACGTGCTGACCGTGCATGTAAGAGACACCAACATCCACTGAAGCATCTTTATTGAACGCGTAGGTGGTACCGGCGCTCAGCCACAGGCGATCCTGATCCGGGATAGAGATGGAGCGGGTGCCAGCCGGAATCGGGCTATCATCGAAGGCGATACCGGTACGGAAGGTCCAGTTATCGTCATAGTAATAGGTGGTACCCAGCGCGATGCGGTAAGCATCTTTAAAGCCTTCATCTTTATAGAACAGCGTCTGGCCATTGCTGCCAGTGGCCTTCAGCTCCTGGAACTGGCTCCAACTGGTGTAGGTCAGGCTATAGTGAACTGCCCACTGCGGCGCAACGCGGTTATAACCCGACAGTTCCCACATCTCTGGCAAGTTGAGGGTCAGCGAGCCGTTAGTGGTACGGCCATCGGTACCGGCCGGTAAACCGAAGTTGCCGAGGATTTGGTTATACGCGGACGGCAGATCGCTCTTATAGTTGCCATCAAAGTCGATTTTAACTTCCGAGCGGTAGGTGAAACCATAGCGGTTGTTCTTATCCAGCTCATACAGGATACCGGCGTTCCAGCCGAAACCCCATTCGTTGCCGTTCAAATGCGCAATCTGAGTGTCGGCAGGGATCTGGCTGACCCTGCCCGCCAGCGCTGGCGGCAGTTTACCGGAACCGGCAACGATTTGTCCTAAATCACCTGCGTAGCGTTCGATTTTCGCTTTCGCGTACACCGCGTCAAAACCTAAACCAAAGCTCCAATTGCTGTTCAGGCGATAGGCGCCGCTTAAATTGAAGTTAACGGTGGTGAGATCGGTTGTGCCGCCCATACTGCCGGCCGCATAGTCATCAGCGAATTCCGTCGCGAGACCATAGTTAGAGGTGATAGATGCGCCCCAACCAAACTGATCGTTAATTGGCGAAACAAAGTGGAAGTTTGGTACCCATGCCGTTGGGGCAATATTGTCCGCATTCAGACTTTTACCGGTAGGCGAAGTACCAGAAACATTAACGTCCGGGTCGACGAAGACGGCGCCTGCCGACATCATCGGCCGGTCAAACATCATGATTAACGCGGGGTTACGGCTGGCGTTGCCCGCATCGTCAGCGATTGCCCCTTCACCGGAATAGGCACGACCAAGGCCGGAAGCGGAGAATTCATTTAACTGGAATCCTGCGGACCAGGCTTGGGTTGAAACAAGTGCTACAGCCACTGCAAGGGCAGATTGGGTAAAGCGGGTTTTCTGGCTCATGCCCATAACCTCATTGAGTTATTTTTATTTAAACTATGTTACATGCCGTAACAGAAGCGCGAAGTGTAGGGTCTGCTTTACAACAGAGAAATCAGACCAGTGGCCTGAGTATAGGTCTGACCAGATGAGTTGTTGCAAGTTTGTTTATAAGATTTTTCAAGTGTGATAACAGAAACGCGATCCAGCTGGCAAAATTGCCCTGCTTCGTCATACCCAATTTGGGGCATTTTTGTTTTGGATCATTTTTAAGTGTGATTTCTGTCACTTAAGCGTTTTCCTGCCATTAACAACTGGAGGGGGGACGAGGGCGGGCGTAAAATAGGCGCATTATTTGTCTGGCACCGAAGGTGCATATACAGAGGAAATCTACGATGAGTAAATGTAGCGCTGATGAAACCCCGGTTTGCTGCTGTATGGATGTTGGCACCATTGTGGACAACACCGACTGCACCGCCTCCTACAGCCGCGTGTTTGCAAACCGCGCTGAAGCGGAAGCAACCCTCGCCGCGCTGAGCGAAAAAGCCCGCAATGTGGAATCTGAACCGTGCAAAATTAACTCGACGTTCACCGACGTTGATGGCGGCGTGCAGTTGAATATCGATTTTGTTTTTAGCTGCGAAGCGGAATCGCTGATCTTCCAGCTGGGGTTACGTTAATCCTCTCTCTTAACGCCTCTTTCTTGAGGCGTTATCTTTTCTATTCAATGTGTTTTGGCTCCCACTTTTTCTCTTCCCCGATTGGCTTAATGTAAAAAATTAGTTAAGACTAGTTATCAGGTCAGACCACTTGGTTTTATCGGTTAACAGGGGAGAGTTATGAGTCAGGCATTACCGCTTATCACCCGTCAGGGCGATCGCATTGCCATTGTCAGCGGTTTACGTACCCCATTTGCCCGTCAGGCGACGGCGTATCACGGCGTTCCGGCCGTAGATCTGGGTAAAATGGTCGTCGGCGAAATGCTGGCGCGCAGTGAAGTTCCCCCGGAAGTGATTGAACAACTGGTCTTCGGCCAGGTTGTACAGATGCCGGAAGCGCCGAATATTGCTCGTGAAATCGTGCTCGGTACCGGCATGAATGTGCATACCGACGCCTATAGCGTCAGCCGCGCCTGCGCCACAAGTTTCCAGGCGGTAGCCAATATTGCCGAAAGCCTGATGGCCGGCACGATCCGCGCGGGCATCGCCGGCGGCGCTGATTCCTCCTCCGTTCTCCCCATCGGCGTGAGTAAAAAACTGGCCCGCACCCTGGTGGATGCCAATAAAGCGCGCACCCTTGGCCAACGGCTAAAACTCTTTTCCCGCCTGCGCCTGCGCGATCTTTTACCGGTGCCGCCTGCTGTCGCGGAATACTCAACCGGCCTGCGGATGGGCGACACCGCTGAGCAGATGGCGAAAACCTGGGGCATTAGCCGTGAAGAACAGGACGCGCTGGCGCTGCGTTCACACCAGCTTGCCGCCCGCGCCTGGGAAGAGGGCAAACTGGCCAGTGAAGTGATGACGGCCTATGTACCGCCTTATCGCGAGCCGCTGGAGCAGGACAACAATATTCGTAAAAATTCAACCCTGGCGGATTACCAAAAGTTACGTCCGGCGTTCGATCGTAATCACGGTAGCGTCACGGCGGCAAACAGTACGCCGCTCACCGACGGCGCCGCCGCGGTGATCATGATGACCGAATCCCGGGCCAAAGAGTTGGGGTTAACGCCGCTGGGCTACCTGCGTAGCTATGCTTTCACCGCTATTGATGTCTGGCAGGATATGTTGCTGGGGCCGGCGTGGGCGACGCCGCTGGCGTTGGATAGGGCGGGAATTACCCTTGCAGACCTCACGTTGATTGATATGCATGAAGCTTTCGCCGCGCAGACGCTGGCGAATCTACAATGTTTAGCCAGTAATCGTTTCGCCCGGGAAGTGCTGGGCCGTTCACAGGCAACCGGGGAAGTCGATGCCAGCAAGTTCAACGTGCTGGGCGGCTCTATCGCCTACGGACACCCCTTTGCGGCGACCGGCGCGCGCATGATTACCCAGACGTTGCATGAACTCCGGCGCCGCGGCGGCGGATTTGGTCTGGTTACCGCCTGCGCGGCGGGGGGTTTAGGTTCCGCTATGGTTCTGGAGGTCGAATAATGGAAGCGGCAACAGCTTTTACGCTTGAAATTCGCCCGGATAACATCGCCGTTATTACCATCGACGCGCCCGGCGAAAAGATGAATACCCTGAAAGCCGAGTTCGGCGGCGAGGTGCGGACGATTATCCGCCAGCTCCGCGAAAATAAGGCGCTGCGCGGCGCCGTATTTATCTCCGCTAAACCCGACAACTTTATCGCCGGCGCGGATATCAACATGATTGCTCGTTGTACCAGCGCCGCAGAAGCCGAAGCGCTGGCGCGCCAGGGCCAGCAGATCATGTCCGAGATCCACGCGCTTTCTATCCCGGTGATTGCCGCCATTCACGGCGCCTGCCTTGGCGGGGGCCTGGAGCTGGCGCTGGCCTGTCATGGGCGAGTCTGTAGCGATGATGATAAAACGCGGTTGGGATTGCCGGAAGTGCAACTGGGGTTGCTACCGGGCTCCGGCGGCACTCAACGTCTGCCGCGGCTGATTGGCGTCAGTACGGCGCTTGAAATGATCCTCACCGGTACACAATTGCGTCCGCGTCAGGCGTTGAAAGCCGGGCTGGTGGACGATGTTGTCCCGCAATCGATATTGCTGCGGACCGCGGTTGAGCTGGCGTTACAGGGGCGGCCGGCGAGCCGAACTGTACCGGTGCGCGAACGGGTACTTGCCGGGCCTCTGGGGCGTCAGCTGCTGTTCCGCATGGTGGCGAAAAAGACCCGGCAAAAAACGCAGGGTAATTACCCGGCGGCAGAACGTATTTTACAGGTGATAGAAAACGGACTGGCGCACGGCTGCAGCAGCGGTTACGCCGAAGAGGCACGAGCGTTTGGCGAACTGGCGATGACGCCGCAATCGCAAGCGTTACGTTCTATTTTCTTTGCCAGCACCGATCTGAAAAAAGATCGTGGCGCCGAAGCTGACCCCGCTCCGCTGAATAGCATTGCTGTACTCGGCGGCGGCTTAATGGGAGGCGGAATTGCTTACGTCACCGCCTGTAAAGGCGGCCTGCCGGTACGCATAAAAGACATTCAGGCGAAAGGCATCAATCATGCGCTCAAGTACAGTTGGGATCTGCTGGATAAGCAGGTGCGTCGCCGCTATCTGCGCGCCAGTGAACGCGATCGTCAGCTGGCGCTGATTTCCGGCGCTACGGATTATCATGGCTTTGCCCATCGTGATGTGGTCATCGAAGCGGTGTTTGAGGATCTGGCGCTGAAGCAGCGGATGGTTGGCGAGATCGAACAATGTTGCGGGCCGCAGACGATCTTTGCTTCTAATACCTCATCGCTACCGATCGGCGAGATCGCCGCTCAGGCCGCGCGGCCAGAGAAGGTAATTGGTCTGCACTTTTTCAGCCCGGTCGAAAAAATGCCGCTGGTTGAGGTTATCCCGCATGCAACGACCGATGAGCAAACCATCGCCACGGTGGTGAAGCTGGCGAAGCTGCAGGGCAAAACGCCGATCGTGGTTGCCGACCGTGCCGGTTTTTATGTTAACCGTATTCTGGCGCCCTATATCAATGAAGCCATGCGCCTGCTGCTGGAGGGCGAGCCGGTTGAACATATTGATAATGCGTTGGTTAAATTTGGTTTCCCGGTTGGACCTATTCAGTTGCTGGATGAAGTCGGCATTGATACCGGCACTAAGATTATCCCGGTACTGGAGACCGCTTTTGGTGAACGTTTTAGCCCGCCTGCAAACATCATTGACGCGATTTTGAAGGACGATCGCAAAGGCAGAAAAAATAATCGCGGTTTCTATCTTTATGAGACAAAAAGGCGTAAAAGCAAAAAACGGGCTGACCCGGCTATTTACCCATTATTGGCAGTAGCAAGTCCGCAGGCGCGTTTGTCTGCTCAGCAGGTCGCTGAACGCTGCGTGATGATGATGCTCAACGAGGCGGCGCGCTGTTTTGATGAACAGATCGTACGTAGCGCGCGTGATGGCGATATTGGCGCCGTCTTTGGTATAGGTTTTCCGCCGTTTCTCGGCGGCCCGTTCCGCTATATGGATAGCCTCGGCGCGGGTGAAGTCGCCGCAATCTTGCAGCGTCTGGCCGCACAGTACGGCCCCCGTTTTTCTCCGTGCGACACCTTATTGCGCATGGCCGAGCAGGGGGCGACCTTTTGGCCCACTGGTGAACGGACGACCTAAGTTATGGTCAAAAGAAGGTAAATCCAACGTTGGCTGGCGCTGTTGATTGGCGGTTTTGTAAACAAATATTGACTATACTTACGCCATTGAGGTAAAAAACAGCGTTTCATTCGTTGGATGGATCAGGCACAATGCCCGGCCACCGGGTCGCCTGCGTATTGTTTACGCAGAGCGAGTTGCGGTGATTCTGGTTAACAAAAGCGGTGCAATATGCAAGTTTTTATCATGCGTCACGGCGACGCTGCCCTCGATGCAGCCAGTGACTCCGTTCGTCCATTAACCGTTTGCGGTTGTGACGAATCTCGTCAGATGGCAACCTGGCTGAAAGGTCAAAAAGTGGATATTGAGCGGGTGCTTGTCAGCCCTTACCTGCGTGCAGAGCAAACTCTTGACGTGGTAGGGGAGTGCATGAACCTGCCGAAAGATGTCGACGTGATGCCGGAACTCACGCCGTGCGGCGATGTAGGGATGGTTAGCGCTTATCTTCAGGCGCTGGCGAATGAGGGCGTGAAAACGGCGCTGGTCGTTTCACACCTGCCGTTGGTGGGGTACCTCGTCTCAGAGCTGTGCCCGGGGGAAACGCCCCCGATGTTTACTACCTCAGCGATTGCCTGCGTCACCCTCGACGCCGACGGCAAGGGCGAATTCAACTGGCAGATGAGCCCCTGCAATTTGAGAATGGCGAAAGCCATCTAAGGCTTTCCACCCTCGGAGCTTCCGCTTACGGAAGCTCCGGCGGCAACCACTCTTCAACTTCAATCAGTACCAATAGCGCGGCATCGCCGCCGTACTCTTTTGGTGCCTGATGGAACGCCATAATATGCGGATGTTGCGCCAGCCACAGCGGCGTTTGCTGCTTGAGGATATGTTTGCCGTGTCCGTGCATAACGCAGGCGCAGAAGATATGTTCGCGGCGGCAGGCGGCAATCAGCGCGCCCAATTCTTGTTTTGCCTGCATCTGGGTCAGGCCATGCAGATCGAGAAACAGCTCCGGCGAATAGTCGCCGCGGCGCAGTTTTTTCAGCTCAAAATGGCTGACATCCGCGCGCACGTACTTCATCGCGCCTTCCGTATTGAGCAACGGCTGAAATTCGTCGGAAAAATAGTGGCTGTTATCCACCTGTTCCTGCAGCAATCGCTTAGGCGGAACCTCGCTGAGCTTCTTGCGCTGCGGGCGGTGTACGATAGTGTCCTGTTTAATTTGCCGGGTGCCGGTCATTAGCTGGCGGAACAGCGCCTGATCCTCCGCGCTTAGCGGTGTTTTCTTTTTCATTGCCCAATCTCACTATTTCTTTTCGCTAGTTTACCCGACTCGCCCGCGCTTCAGGCAAGGAAAACCTATTTTTCCCCACTCCGACTGCGCAAGAATGCTGATTTATCGCCGCCGTCGTGGCAAACTAGCCGCCGAATTTATAGCAGAGCGTGCCCTGGAGGATTGCGTGGATAAAATTTTTGTTGATGAAGCGGTCAATGAGCTGCAGACCATTCAGGACATGCTGCGTTGGGCGGTAAGTCGTTTTAGCGCCGCCAACATCTGGTACGGTCATGGCACCGATAACCCGTGGGATGAGGCCGTACAGCTGGTATTACCCTCGCTGTACCTACCGTTAGATATACCGGAAGATATGCGCACCGCGCGCCTGACCTCCAGCGAAAAACATCGT
Source organism: Klebsiella sp. CN_Kp088 (assembly GCF_040064335.1). Classification (NCBI taxonomy): domain Bacteria; kingdom Pseudomonadati; phylum Pseudomonadota; class Gammaproteobacteria; order Enterobacterales; family Enterobacteriaceae; genus Klebsiella; species Klebsiella sp. CN_Kp088. Next base: position 29,802 of record NZ_JBEAIQ010000023.1, read on the forward strand.
ATCGTCGAGCGCGTGATTCGCCGCGTCAACGAACGCATTCCCGTCGCTTACCTGACCAACAAAGCATGGTTCTGCGGCCATGAATTCTATGTCGATGAACGCGTGCTGGTACCGCGCTCGCCGATTGGCGAACTGATCAATAACCAATTCTCCGGGCTGATAAACCACAAACCGCAGCATATTCTCGATATGTGTACCGGTAGCGCCTGTATTGCCATCGCCTGCGCCTATGCCTTCCCGGAAGCGGAAGTCGACGCTGTCGATATCTCCCCGGACGCGCTGGCCGTTGCCGAACATAACGTTGAAGAACATGGTCTGATTAACCAGGTTACCCCGATCCGCTCCGATCTGTTCCGCGATCTGCCGAAGCTGCAGTACGATCTGATCGTGACCAATCCGCCGTACGTTGATGAAGAAGATATGGCCGATCTGCCCGATGAATATGAGCATGAGCCGGTTCTGGGTCTGGCTTCCGGTAGCGATGGCCTGAAGCTAACGCGCCGCATTCTTGGCTGCGCGCCGGATTACCTCAACGACGACGGTATTCTGATTTGTGAAGTCGGTAACAGCATGGTACATCTGATGGAGCAGTACCCGGACGTGCCGTTCACCTGGCTTGAGTTTGATAACGGCGGTGATGGCGTCTTTATGCTGACTAAACAGCAACTCATTGACGCGCGTGCGCATTTCGGCATTTATAAAGACTAAAAAAACAACACGCAAACATAACGAAAAGAATGGAGCCGTGATGGCAGGAAATACAATTGGACAACTCTTTCGCGTCACCACCTTCGGCGAATCGCACGGCCTGGCGCTGGGTTGCATCGTCGACGGGGTGCCGCCAGGCATTCCGCTGACCGAAGCTGACCTGCAGCACGATCTGGATCGCCGTCGCCCTGGGACATCGCGTTACACCACCCAGCGCCGCGAACCGGACCAGGTGAAAATCCTTTCCGGCGTCTTCGAAGGCGTGACCACCGGCACCAGTATTGGCCTGTTGATTGAAAACACCGATCAGCGTTCCCAGGACTACGGCGCGATTAAAGATCTGTTCCGCCCGGGTCATGCGGATTACACCTACGAGCAGAAATACGGCCTGCGCGACTATCGCGGCGGCGGCCGTTCGTCTGCGCGTGAAACCGCGATGCGCGTGGCGGCCGGGGCGATTGCCAAAAAATTCCTCGCGGCTAAATTTGGTATTGTGATCCGCGGCTGCCTGACGCAGATGGGCGATATTCCGTTGGCCATCAAAGACTGGGATCAGGTTGAGCAGAACCCATTCTTCTGCCCGGATCCGGATAAAATCGACGCGCTGGATGAACTGATGCGCGGCCTGAAAAAAGAGGGCGACTCTATTGGCGCGAAAGTGACCGTCGTGGCTGACGGCGTTCCTCCGGGCCTCGGCGAGCCGGTGTTCGACCGCCTGGATGCCGATATCGCCCACGCGCTGATGAGCATCAACGCGGTGAAAGGGGTAGAAATCGGTGATGGTTTTGAGGTGGTCAAACTGCGCGGCAGCGAAAACCGCGACGAAATCACCAAAGCCGGCTTCCAGAGTAACCACGCCGGCGGCATTCTTGGCGGTATCAGCAGCGGCCAGCAAATTGTTGCTAACATCGCGCTGAAGCCAACCTCCAGTATTACCGTTCCCGGTCATACGATTAACCGCTTCGGCGAAGAAGTCGAAATGATCACCAAAGGGCGTCACGATCCGTGCGTCGGCATTCGCGCGGTTCCGATCGCCGAGGCCATGCTGGCTATCGTGTTAATGGATCACTTTATGCGTCAACGCGCGCAGAATGGCGACGTGACAACATCAATTCCACGCTGGTAACCGATGAAAAATACCGTTATCACACTGCTGGCGCTTTTGGCCAGCACCGCCAGCCTGGCGGCGACGCCGTGGCAGAAAATATCCCAGCCGATTAGCGGCAGCGCCCAGTCTATTGGCGCGTTTGCCAATGGCTGCATCGTCGGCGCCCAGCCGCTACCGTTGAACTCCCCTGATTACCAGGTGATGCGTACCGATCAGCGTCGCTACTTCGGCCATCCGGATCTCGTGCAGTTTATTCAGCGGCTGAGTTTGCAGGCGCACAATAAAGGTATGGGGACGGTGCTGATTGGCGATATGGGCATGCCTGCCGGCGGGCGCTTTAACGGCGGCCACGCTAGCCATCAGTCGGGTCTGGATGTTGATATTTTCCTGCAATTGCCGCAGACCCGCTGGACCTCCGCGCAACTGCTGAAACCACAGGCGCTGGACTTAGTCGCCCGTGATGGCAAGCGGGTGGTGCCGTCACTGTGGAGCCCGCAAATCAGCAACCTGATTAAAATGGCGGCGGAAGATAACGATGTAACGCGTATTTTCGTCAACCCGGCTATCAAACAGCAATTGTGCCTCGATGCTGGTAACGATCGCCAATGGCTACGCAAAGTTCGCCCGTGGTTCCAGCATCGCGCCCACATGCATGTGCGCCTGCGCTGCCCGGCGGGCAGCCTTGAGTGCGAAGATCAAGCGCCGCCGCCGGCTGGCGATGGCTGCGGAGCCGAGCTGCAAAGCTGGTTTGAACCGCCTAAACCTGGGTCAACCCCACCTGTGAAGAAGACGCCGCCTCCGCTGCCGCCTTCCTGCCAGGCGCTACTGGATGAGCATCTTCTCTAATGGATAGTTTTGTCGAACTGTTTATGGTGTCGCCAATGGTTTTGGTGGCGCTCTTTTTCGTCGCGATTCTGGCCGGATTTATTGATTCCTTAGCTGGCGGCGGCGGGTTGTTAACCGTCCCGGCGTTGATGGCGGCAGGTATGCCGCCCGCTCAGGCATTGGCGACCAATAAGCTACAGGCGTGCGGCGGTTCCATTTCCGCGACGCTCTACTTTATCCGTCGCAAGGTGGTAAATCTTGCCGATCAGAAACTCAATATTCTGATGACTTTTATCGGCTCGACGGCGGGGGCGCTGCTGGTGCAGCACGTGCAGTCCGATATTTTGAAGCAAATCCTGCCGCTGCTGGTGATCGGCATTGGGCTGTACTTTTTGCTGATGCCTAAGCTTGGCGAATCCGATCGTCAGCGTCGCCTGTATGGTTTGCCGTTCGCGCTGGTCGCTGGCGGCAGCGTGGGTTTCTACGACGGTTTTTTTGGCCCCGGCGCCGGTTCTTTTTATGCGCTGGCCTTTGTGACGCTCGCCGGGTTCAATCTCGCGAAATCCACCGCTCACGCCAAACTGCTAAACGCTACCTCCAATATTGGCGGCCTGTTGCTGTTTATCATTGGCGGCAAAGTGATTTGGGCTACCGGTTTTGTGATGATGGCCGGACAGTTTATCGGCGCTCGCGCCGGTTCGCGGCTGGTGCTGAGTAAAGGGCAGTCGCTGATTCGGCCGATGATCGTCATCGTCTCCGCGGTGATGAGCGCTAAACTTCTTTACGACAGCCACGGGGCTGAGATTTTGCAGTGGTTGGGAATTCACTAATGCAACAGCAACACCATTATCAGCAGTTAGTCGAGATCTTCGACAAGTGCTTCGCCGATGATTTTAATACCCGTCTGATTAAAGGCGACGACGAACCGATCTATCTTCCTGCAGATAGCGAAGTGCCATACAACCGGATCGTGTTTGCTCACGGCTTTTACGCCAGCGCGCTGCACGAAATTTCCCACTGGTGTATCGCCGGCAAGGCGCGGCGAGAGCAGGTAGATTTTGGTTACTGGTACTGCCCGGACGGCCGCGATGCGATGACGCAAAGCAAGTTCGAAGACGTCGAGGTCAAGCCACAGGCTTTTGACTGGTTGTTCTGCACGGCGGCGGGATTTCCGTTTAACGTCAGCTGCGACAACCTTGAAGGCGACTTTGAGCCTGACCGCATCGCCTTTCAACGGCGCGTACATGCCCAGGTGATGACCTATCTGCAAGAGGGGATCCCCGAGCGTCCGGCACGCTTTATTCGCGCGCTGCAACAGTATTATCAAACGCCGCCGCTGACGGCAGAACAATTTCCGTGGCCGGAAGACCTGCACTAAAGCCACGTTCTACAAATGAAAGAGGAAAGACGATGATCGCGGAGTTTGAATCACGCATTCTGGCGTTAATTGACGATATGGTAGACCACGCCAGTGATGACGAACTGTTTGCTGGCGGTTATCTGCGCGGCCACCTGACGCTGGCGGTGGCTGAGCTGGAAGGGGAAGGGGAACATACGGCGCAGGCGATTAATGATAAAGTCGCCAGCAGCCTGGAAAAGGCCATCAGCGCGGGCGAACTATCGCCGCCGGATCAGATTCTGGTGCAAGGGATGTGGAATAACCTGTACCAGCAGGCGAAAAATCAGGCCTGATAAATGATGTCATCCGGATGAGGCGGTAGCCCACATCCGGAGACTCTCCCCGGTCGCGCTGCGCCTACCGGGGCGACTAAACCCAGGTCGGTATAAGGCGCAAGCCGGCGTTATTTTACCGCTTTTCCCTTCAGCAGTTTTCTCACCCACAGCCGATTCGGATTCAGCGCCGCGAGGGTTTCGCTATCCAGCGGTAACGGTTCTTCACTCATCTGCGCGGCCAGCAGTTCGGCGCTCAATGGCGCGGTGCACAACCCACGAGATCCCAATGCCGCGAGCATAAACAGATTGTGATAGACCGGCGCGCTGCCGACATTTTCCTGCTGTTGGTGAAGCGTGGCGTACTGCGTCAACGTTTTCTCATAATCCGGAACGTTGCCCACCATCGGCAGGTGGTCGCGGGTGGCGCAGCGTACGCCGCAGCGGGCTTCGTTGCCGCTAACATCCACCTCTTTTGCCCATGCCGCCTGCGGGAAACAATCAATCAGGCGCTGGCGATTCTGCCACTGATCTTCGGCGCTGAAATCGGTATCCGTCTTGCCGCGATGATAGCTGGCGCCGATACAGTGTTGCTGATTCTTGGGGTTTTGCGGTGTCAGATAGCCGTCATAACATAACACCTGGCGCAGGGCGGAAAGCCCCGGCGTGGTGGGGATATGGCTGACCTGGCCGCCGACCGGATAAGCCGGTAACTGCCTGGTCTGGGCAAAATCAGTCAGGCGATGTCCGTTCGCCAGTACTACCGCCTGATGACGATGCTGCTGATTGAGCAACCAGCCGTCGCCCTCCGCGCTGAGCGTTTCGACGGGATAACCGTAGTGGCTGCGTAATCCCTGTGTCGCCGCCAGCGCCAGCAATTCTGCCGTCAACTGCTGCGGGCACAGCCAGCCGCCGGCCGGATAGGAGATACCGCCGCAGCCAGTATCAACGCCGGTCAGTTCAGCAACCTGCTCCGCCGTCACCGCGCAGGCGATCTCCGCCGGTAAATCTGAAGCCAGCATTTGGGCGATTTTCTGCGTGCTTTTTTCATCCCAGGCGAGTTGGGTTACGCCGCACCATTGATGATCAAATTCCACTGGCAGGGCGTCGTAGAGGCGGCGCGCGAAAGTAAACGCCGCCGGGAAAAAGCGCGCCAGCGAAGGGTCGTGCTGGCTTAATAGCGGATACAGCGCGCCCTGACGATTGCCGGATGCGCCGCTGGCGGGCGCATCGTCAGCGCAGTACAACGTCACCTGCCAGCCGCGACGCAGCAGCGCCAGCGAGAGCAGGGCGCTGGCGATACCGCCGCCGATCACCGCCGCTTCGCGCGATTGACTACCGCTGCGGGCAAACCATGGCGTCCGTGCGAATGTCGGAACGTCGGCGGTCAATTCACCGATTAGCATTTCGCGCTTGCGACCAAAGCCTTTGCGTTTTTGCATGCTAAAGCCGGCCTCCTGCAGCCCGCGGCGCACGAAGCCAGCGGAGGTGAAAGTCGCCAGCGTACCGCCAGGGCGGGCCAGACGCGCCATGGCGGAAAACAGCCCCGGCGTCCACATATCCGGGTTTTTCGCCGGCGCGAAGCCGTCGAGGAACCAGGCGTCGACCTGGTGGTTGAGCGAATCATCAAGCTGGTCGGTGAGCGTGTTGATATCGCCAAACCATAAGTCCAGCGTAACGCGGCCATCGTCGAGCAGTAGGCGGTGGCAGCCCGCGACTGGCAGCGGCCACTGCGCCTGTAGCTGTTCAGCCCATGGCGCCAGTTCCGGCCAGTGCTGGTGCGCCAGGCGCAGGTCGTCGGCCTTCAGGGGAAATTTTTCAAAACTGATGAAATGTAATCTTTGCAGCGTAGCCTGCGGATTATCGCGACGAAAAACAGCAAACGCCTGCCACAGCGTCAGGAAATTGAGCCCGGTGCCGAAGCCGCTCTCCGCGACGATAAACAGCGGGCGCGGGTGGGTTGGAAAACGGCTATCAAGCCGGTTGCCGTTGAGAAAAACGTAGCGCGTCTCTTCCAGACCGTTGTCATTAGAAAAATAAACGTCGTCAAAATCTCGGGAAACAGGTGTACCCTCAGCGTTGAATTCCAGGTTGGCGGGTTGTATGGCGTTTTGTTTCACGTAAGTTACTCGAATCACAAGGCGTAGCGCGATCTTAACGATGTGTGCCAGAAGGCGCAAATTTATACACAAAATGGCTGATCGGACTTGTTCGGCGTACAAGTGTACGCTATTGTGCGACTCGAAACTTAAAATAGTGCGACTTACAGAGGTATTGAATGAAACGTGCAGTGATTACTGGCTTGGGCATCGTTTCCAGCATCGGTAATAACCAGCAGGAAGTCCTGGCATCTCTGCGTGAAGGACGTTCAGGGATCACTTTCTCTCAGGAGCTGAAGGATTCAGGAATGCGTAGCCACGTGTGGGGCAACGTCAAACTGGATACCACGGGCCTCATTGACCGCAAAGTAGTTCGCTTTATGAGCGATGCATCTATCTATGCTTATCTGTCCATGGAGCAGGCGGTAGCCGACGCAGGTCTGGCGCCGGAAGCATACCAGAACAACCCGCGTGTCGGCCTGATTGCAGGTTCCGGCGGCGGCTCCCCGAAATTCCAGGTCTTCGGCGCCGATGCCATGCGTAGCCCGCGTGGTCTGAAAGCCGTGGGCCCATACGTTGTGACTAAAGCGATGGCTTCCGGCGTATCTGCCTGCCTCGCCACGCCGTTTAAAATCCACGGCGTCAACTACTCTATTAGCTCCGCTTGCGCCACTTCCGCACACTGCATCGGTAACGCGGTAGAACAGATTCAGCTGGGCAAACAGGACATCGTCTTTGCCGGCGGCGGCGAAGAGCTGTGCTGGGAAATGGCTTGTGAATTCGATGCCATGGGCGCGCTGTCCACTAAATACAACGATTCTCCGGACAAAGCGTCCCGTACCTATGATGCGAACCGCGACGGTTTCGTTATCGCGGGCGGCGGCGGCATGGTCGTGGTTGAAGAGCTGGAACACGCGCTGGCGCGCGGCGCGCATATTTATGCGGAAATCGTCGGTTACGGCGCGACTTCCGATGGCGCGGACATGGTTGCTCCATCTGGCGAAGGCGCAGTGCGCTGCATGCAGATGGCGATGCACGGCGTTGATACCCCGATCGACTACCTGAACTCCCACGGTACTTCTACTCCGGTAGGCGACGTGAAAGAGCTGGGTGCTATCCGCGAAGTCTTCGGCGACAATAGCCCTGCTATCTCCGCCACCAAAGCGATGACCGGCCACTCTCTGGGCGCCGCAGGCGTACAAGAAGCCATCTACTCTCTGCTGATGCTGGAGCACGGATTTATCGCGCCAAGCATTAACATCGAAGAGATGGACGAGCAGGCTGCCGGCCTTAACATCGTCACCAAACCGACCGATGCTCAGCTGACCACCGTGATGTCCAACAGCTTCGGCTTCGGCGGCACCAACGCTACTCTGGTTATGCGTAAATACAACGCCTAATTGGTACGAAACAGAACCAGGGGAGCCTCAGGCTCCCCTTTTTTTGACGTCTTGACAGCGCCCGGCGAGTGAAGGCAAATTGCTCGCCATTATTCTCATTCCATCTTCTCGCCTTGCTCTGCAAAACTGGGGTAACGCATGTCCGCAGCGACAAAAACGATAAACAACGCTTCAGAGAATCTCTCGCTATTTCGCATTACCTTTGCGGTTTTTCTGACCTATATGACCGTGGGGTTGCCGCTACCGGTTATCCCACTATTTGTGCATCACGATCTTGGCTTTGGCAACACTCTCGTCGGCGTGGCCGTTGGCATCCAGTTTCTCGCCACGGTCTTAACCCGCGGCTATGCCGGGAGACTTGCCGATCAGTACGGCGCGAAACGCTCGGTACTGCAAGGAATGCTGGCCTGTGCTCTGGCCGGCGGCGCCTGGCTGGCGGCGGCGCTGTTGCCGGTGCCGGTGATGGCCAAATTTGGCCTGCTGGTGCTGGGCCGTTTGATTCTCGGCTTTGGTGAAAGCCAGCTGCTGACCGGTAACTTAAGCTGGGGATTAGGGCTGGTTGGCCCGCGTCGTTCCGGTAAAGTGATGTCGTGGAATGGCATGGCGATGTATGGGGCGCTGGCGGTGGGCGCGCCGCTGGGGCTGCTGATTTACAGCCGTTTCGGCGTGGCGACGCTGGCCTGCGTCACGATGGCGCTGCCGTTGCTGGCGTGGGCGATTAACGGCACGGTCCGTAAAGTTCCCGCTCACGGCGGCGAGCGTCCTTCGCTATGGAGCGTCATCGGCATGATCTGGCGGCCGGGGATTGGTCTCGGCCTGCAGGGCGTCGGCTTTGCGGTAATCGGCACCTTTGTTTCGCTCTATTTCGCCAGCCACGGCTGGGCGATGGCCGGCTTCACGTTGACCGCGTTTGGCGGCGCTTTTGTCCTGATGCGTATTCTGTTCGGCTGGATGCCGGATCGCTTTGGCGGCATTAAGGTGGCGATGGTATCACTGCTGATTGAAGCGATTGGTCTGACGCTGCTATGGCAAGCGCCGGGCGCCTGGGTGGCGCTGGCGGGCGCCGCTTTGACCGGCTGCGGCTGCTCGCTCATCTTCCCGGCGCTGGGCGTTGAGGTAGTCAAACGGGTTCCGGCCCAGGTTCGCGGCACCGCGCTTGGCGGCTATGCCGCGTTTCAGGATATCTCTTACGGCGTCACTGGCCCGCTGGCTGGCCTGCTTGCCACCTCGCTTGGCTATGCTTCCGTGTTCCTTGCCGGGGCGATTTGCGCGGTATTGGGCATTGGTGTCACTTTACTGACGCTGCGTAAGTAATCGCATCATGGCGGCGTTCTGGCCGCCATGATTGTTTTTAGCTTACAGCACCAGCCACAGCAGAATAATCACCACCAGCAGGGCAATCGCCACCGTCCACGCTTTTTTGCTATACACCGGATGGGGGGCGGGCAGGGGCTCGACCGGGGTAATTGCCATTGTCGCCTGGGCGCGGGCTACGCGTAGCGCAAATACCTTATTTAATAGCGTTAGCACCTGCGGGCTGGTTAAGGTCGTCGTGGGCGTCACCTGCCAGCTGCTTTGCGCGAAATCGGCGATTTTCTGCCACTCCTGCGCTTCCAGCGGTTGCTTGAGCGCTGCCTGCAGCGAATTCATCGTCGGCGCGGTTTGCGCGCTCAGCGTTTGTCGCGCCTGCAGCCAGTACGAGAGCGGGGTGAAGTGGGTGGCGGGGATCAGCTCGCCGGATTTCACGCCGCACAGCTCAAGCATTGATTGCCAGATAAGCTTGCTCGATTCGCCGGTTGCGGCGGCCAGTTTGGTCACTAGCTGATTCAGGGTGTTATGTTCCGCCGGCAGCAAAGGGCGCAGCGTCGGCGTACGCTGCTGCGGCTGCGGGATCGCCAACTGGCCGTTTTGCAGCAGATGCAGCACGTTCTCCAGCTGCGCCTGGGTTAGCGCATGCAGCACGGTTTGACCGTAATTCTGGCGGATATAATCGCTCACCGCCTGACGGTTATTTCCCTGAGTCAGCAGTTCGCTGAGCTGGGCGAGAATTTGCCGATGGTGGTGGTTTTGCTGAGCGATACTTAAGCGCTGATTCAGGTTGCTCTCAGCCGCGCTGAAATGGCTCGCCAGCAGCGGCGTGTCGCCTTTCAGACCCAGATCGTGCTTCACGCAGGCCCACACTTCGGCGTTTTGCTGCGATGTCAGCGTCACCAGACGCGTTATCAGCCGCTCCAGAACGGTGCGTTGCTGCATGGTGAGCGCGTTTGGGCCCACGGCGGATGCGCCGGATGGGCCAGTCCCCGGAGGGCGATCGGACATACCTGAAACGGGTGGTGTCATGATGAATCCTTACCGTAGTGCTGTACTTAAGCCGGGTGATGATGTTCCTGGCGGCCAGATTATGGCACACTTCCCCGGTTTACTCTCGTTCTCAGACAGGTACTGAACCGTGAAAATCCTCGTTGATGAAAATATGCCCTATGCGCGTGAGCTTTTTAGCCGTTTGGGAGACGTGCAGGCCGTTCCCGGTCGTCCCATTCCGCAGGAAGCGTTAACCGACGCCGACGCGCTGATGGTGCGTTCCGTCACTAAGGTGAATGAAGCGCTGCTCTCCGGTAAGGCAATTAAGTTTGTCGGCACCGCCACCGCAGGCACCGATCATGTCGATCAAGCGTGGTTACAGCAGGCGGGGATTGGCTTTTCCGCCGCGCCGGGCTGTAATGCGATCGCGGTGGTGGAGTATGTTTTCTCGGCGCTGCTGATGCTCGCCGAGCGCGACGGATTCGCGCTGGCTGATCGTACCGTCGGTATCGTCGGCGTCGGCAACGTTGGCGGGCGTTTGCAAAAACGTCTGGAAGCGCTGGGAATTAAAACATTACTCTGCGATCCGCCGCGCGCCGATCGTGGCGATGAAGGCGACTTCCGCAGCCTGGACGAGCTGGTGCAGCAGGCGGATGTCCTGACTTTCCACACGCCGTTGTTTAAAGACGGGCCGTATAAAACGCTGCATCTGGCCGATGAAGCACTGATTAGCCGCCTGCAGCCGGGGGCGATCCTGATTAACGCCTGCCGCGGGCCGGTGGTGGATAACGCGGCGCTGCTCAAGCGCTTGCAGGCCGGGCAGCAGCTGAGCGTGGTGCTCGACGTCTGGGAACCCGAACCGGATCTGAATACCGAGTTGCTGGCGCGTGTCGATATCGGTACCTCGCATATCGCCGGTTATACCCTTGAAGGCAAAGCGCGCGGCACCACCCAGGTTTTTGAAGCCTATAGCGCGTTTATTGGCCATTCGCAGCAGGTGGCGCTGGATACGCTACTGCCGGCGCCGGAATTTGGCCGCATCACTCTGCACGGCCCACTCGATCAGGCGACGCTGAAAAGGCTGGTCCATTTGGTGTATGATGTGCGCCGCGATGATGCGCCGCTGCGTAAAGTGGCAGGCATTGCCGGCGAATTCGACAAGCTGCGCAAAAATTATCAGGAACGCCGCGAATGGTCTTCCCTGTACGTACAGTGCAGCGATGAAAAAGCAGCGACGCTGCTGCGTCAGCTCGGTTTTAATGCCGTACATCATCCTGTTCGTTAATATCTTCTTAATGCCCCTGTCGGATAATCCGGCAGGGTCGCTATTTTCTGGAGTACACCACCATGTCTGAAGGCTGGAATATTGCCGTACTGGGCGCAACCGGCGCCGTAGGCGAAGCCCTGCTTGAAACCCTTGCTGAACGCCAGTTTCCGGTAGGCGAAATTTATGCGCTGGCGCGCAATGAAAGCGCGGGCGAACATCTGCGTTATGGTGGCAAATCGGTCATCGTGCAGGACGCCGCCGACTTTGACTGGACCCAGGCCCAGTTGGCTTTCTTCGCCGCGGGCGTCGAAGCCAGCGCGGCGTATGTCGAAGAAGCCACCAACGCCGGTTGTCTGGTTATCGATCTTAGCGGCCTGTTTGCGCTGGAGCCGGACGTGCCGCTGGTGGTGCCGGACGTCAACCCGTTCGTGCTCGGCGACTACCGCAACCGTAACGTGATTGCGGTACCAAACAGCCTGACCAGCCAGCTGCTGACGGCGCTGAAGCCGCTGATCGATGATGGCGGCCTGTCGCGTATTACCGTTACCAACCTGTTGTCTGCCTCGGCGCAGGGGAAAAAAGCGGTCGATGCGCTGGCGGGGCAGAGCGCGAAGCTGCTGAACGGTATTCCGATTGATGAAGACGATTTCTTTGGGCGCCAGCTGGCTTTCAACATGCTGCCGATTCTCCCGGATCGCGAAGGTAGCGTGCGCGAAGAACGTCGTATCGTCGATGAAGCGCGCAAAATTCTGCAGGATGACGGCCTGATGATTTCCGCAAGCGTCGTGCAATCGCCGGTCTTCTATGGCCATGCGCAGATGGTGAATTTTGAAGCGTTGCGTCCGCTGGCGGCGGAGGAGGCGCGCGACGCCTTTACCCGCGGCGAGGATATCGAGCTTTCTGAAGAGGGCGAGTTCCCGACGCAGGTCGGCGATGCTTCCGGTAACGCGCGTCTGTCCATCGGTTGCGTGCATAACGATTACGGCATGCCCGAGCAAATTCAGTTCTGGTCGGTTGCCGATAACGTGCGCTTTGGCGGCGCGCTGATGGCGGTGAAAATCGCCGAGAAGCTGGTTCAGGAGTATTTGTACTGATGTCTGAACCACAGCAGCAGCCGGTGTATAAAATCGCGCTGGGCATCGAGTACGACGGCAGCAAATACTACGGCTGGCAGCGGCAAAACGAAGTGCGCAGCGTGCAGGAAAAGCTGGAAAAGGCGCTGTCGCAGGTGGCGGCCGAACAGGTACACGTATTCTGCGCCGGGCGTACCGACGCCGGCGTACACGGTACCGGCCAGGTGGTGCACTTTGAAACCCGCGCTCAGCGTAAAGACGCCGCGTGGACGCTGGGCGTAAATGCGAATTTACCTGGTGACATCGCCGTGCGTTGGGTGAAGCATGTTGCGGACGATTTTCACGCCCGCTTCAGCGCGACGGCCCGTCGTTACCGCTACGTCATCTATAATCACCGCCTGCGCCCGGCGGTGTTAAGTCAGGGGGTGACGCATTATTACCACCCTCTGGATGCCGGGCGGATGCATCGCGCCGCGCAGTGTTTAATTGGCGAGAATGACTTCACCTCGTTTCGCGCGGTGCAATGTCAGTCGCGTACGCCGTGGCGTAACGTGATGCATATCAACGTGACCCGTCACGGAGCTTATGTGGTGGTGGATATCAAAGCGAACGCTTTTGTTCATCATATGGTTAGGAATATCGTCGGCAGCCTGATGGAAGTAGGCGCCGGAAACCAGCCAGAGAGCTGGATTGCAGAACTGCTGGCGGCGAAGGACCGGACTCTGGCTGCCGCGACGGCGAAAGCGGAAGGATTGTATCTGGTGTCGGTGGATTATCCGGCCCATTTCGACCTGCCGGTGATGCCGATGGGCCCGCTGTTTTTGGCGGACTAATATCAGCGCCCCCGTAACAGGGGGCGGTTGTCACTAAAGGCTAAGACAAATATGGACCTGATTCATTTTTTGATTGATTTCATCCTGCATATTGATGTGCACCTTGCGGAGCTGGTCGCACAGTATGGCGTCTGGGTTTACGCCATACTGTTCTTGATTCTGTTCTGCGAAACCGGCCTGGTGGTGACGCCGTTCCTGCCCGGAGATTCTCTGCTGTTCGTCGCCGGCGCGCTCTCCGCGCTGCCAACTAACGATCTCAACGTACACCTGATGGTCGCGCTGATGGTCATTGCCGCCGTTGTTGGCGATGCCCTGAACTACACCATCGGTAGATTGTTCGGCGAAAAGCTGTTCAGCAATCCGAACTCGAAGATTTTCCGTCGTAGCTATCTCGACAAAACCCATACCTTCTATGAACGCCACGGCGGCAAAACCATCATCCTCGCGCGTTTTGTGCCGATCGTCAGAACCTTTGCGCCGTTTGTGGCGGGAATGGGTCACATGTCCTATCGTCATTTTGCGGCGTACAACGTGGTTGGCGCGCTGCTGTGGGTACTGCTGTTCACCTACGCCGGGTATCTGTTCGGTGATTTACCGATCGTACAGGAAAACCTGAAGCTGCTGATCGTGGCGATTATCGTCCTGTCGGTACTGCCTGGCGTTATCGAAGTGATTCGCCACCGCCGGGCGGCGGCAAAGCAGGCTAAATAAGCCCTTAGCGGCATTCTCGCCGGGCGTTGCTATGACGTCCGGCGCGCAAAGTGTGAGCGGTTCGACCACTTTTTTATCCCATGTTACGGGATGTTATGATTTAATGTGCAACATTCATGGTCTGTGAGGGGCAAAAGTGGCATTATGCGCCCCTTGCGACAAAACTGGCATCGACCAGGTTCAGGTAGAAAGGTTATCAATGAGCTGGATTGAACGAATTAAAAGCAATATAACCCCCACCCGTAAGGCAAGTATTCCTGAAGGTGTATGGACCAAGTGCGACAGCTGCGGTCAGGTACTGTACCGCGCAGAGCTGGAGCGCAACCTGGAGGTTTGCCCTAAGTGCGATCACCACATGCGTATGTCGGCGCGCAACCGCCTGCATAGCCTGCTGGACGAAGGTTCTCTCGTGGAACTGGGTAGCGAGCTCGAGCCAAAGGATGTGCTGAAGTTCCGCGATTCGAAAAAGTATAAAGACCGTCTGGCCTCTGCACAGAAAGAGACCGGCGAGAAAGACGCGCTGGTGGTGATGAAAGGCACCCTGCACGGGATGCCTGTCGTGGCGGCGGCATTTGAATTCGCCTTTATGGGCGGTTCGATGGGTTCCGTTGTTGGCGCGCGTTTCGTCCGCGCGGTTGAGCAGGCGCTGGAAGACAACTGCCCGCTGATCTGCTTCTCCGCCTCCGGCGGCGCCCGTATGCAGGAAGCGCTGATGTCGCTGATGCAGATGGCGAAGACCTCCGCGGCGCTGGCGAAAATGCAGGAGCGCGGTTTACCGTACATCTCCGTGCTGACCGACCCGACTATGGGCGGTGTCTCCGCGAGCTTCGCAATGCTGGGCGATCTGAATATCGCCGAGCCAAAAGCGCTGATCGGCTTCGCCGGTCCTCGCGTTATCGAGCAGACCGTGCGTGAGAAGCTGCCGCCGGGATTCCAGCGCAGTGAGTTCCTGATTGAAAAAGGGGCGATCGACATGATTATCCGTCGTCCTGAAATGCGTCTGAAATTAGCCAGCATTCTGGCGAAACTGATGAACCTTCCTTCGCCGCAGGCCGATGCGCCTCACGAGGGCGAGGTGGTACCACCGGTACCGGATCAGGAACCAGAGGCCTGATAATGCAGAGGGCAGGGCCGACAGGCGCTGCCCTTTTTTTTACCGTTAACTCTCGCGGACATCATGGAAAAAGATCCTATTCCTCAGGCCACGTCGCCCCTGGCTACGTGGCTTTCTTATCTGGAGCATCTGCACAGTAAAGCCATCGATCTGGGACTGGCGCGGGTGAGCGAAGTCGCCGGACGGATGGCGATATTAAAACCGGCGCCGTTTGTCTTTACAGTAGCGGGTACCAACGGCAAAGGCACCACCTGCCGAACGCTGGAATCGGTGCTGATGGCGGCGGGCTATAAAGTTGGCGTATATAGTTCGCCGCATCTGGTGCGCTATACCGAACGCGTGCGTATCCAGGGTGCCGAGCTGCCGGAAGCGGCGCATACCGCCTCATTTGCCGAAATCGAAGCGGCGCGCGGCGATATCTCGCTGAGCTATTTTGAATTTGGCACGCTGTCCGCGCTATGGCTGTTTAAGCAGGCGCAGCTGGATGTGGTTATCCTGGAGGTGGGCCTCGGTGGACGCCTGGACGCCACGAATATCGTCGATGCCGACGTCGCGGTGGTCACCAGCATCGCGCTGGATCATACCGACTGGCTGGGGCCGGATCGTGAAAGCATTGGCCGTGAAAAAGCGGGTATCTTCCGCGCTGGTAAACCGGCGGTGGTGGGCGAGCCCGATATGCCGCAGACGATTGCCGACGTGGCGAATGAAAAGGGCGCGATGCTGCTGCGCCGCGACCATGACTGGCGTTATAGCGTGACAGACCAGTCATGGAACTTTACCGATGGTCAGGGCGAGTTGGCAGGGCTGCCGCTGCCGCAGGTTCCATTGCCCAACGCCGCGACGGCGCTGGCGGCGCTGCGCGCCAGCGGGCTTAACGTCGCTGAACAGGCGCTGCGCGACGGCATTCATCACGCCATGCTCCCGGGCCGCTTTCAGATTATCAGCGACGCGCCGCGGGTGATCCTCGATGTCGCGCATAACCCGCACGCGGCGGCTTATCTCGCCGGGCGTCTCAAAAGCTTAGCGAAAACGGGGCGCGTACTGGCGGTTATTGGTATGCTGCATGATAAAGATATCGCCGGAACCCTGGCGAATCTGGCGCCTGAAGTAGACGCGTGGTACTGCGCGCCGCTGGAAGGGCCGCGCGGCGCCACGGCGGACCAGCTGATTGCGCATCTGCGCGCGGGCCAACGTTATGACAGCGTAGCGCAGGCGTGGCATGCCGCTATGGCGGATGCCAAAGCCGAAGATACGGTGCTGGTGTGTGGTTCCTTCCACACGGTGGCGCATGTAATGGAAGAGATAGACGCGGGGAGAATCGGTGGCGAGTAAGTTTCAGAACCGTTTAGTCGGGACGATTGTACTGGTAGCGCTGGGGGTAATTATTCTCCCGGGTCTGCTCGATGGCCAGAAAAAACATTATCAGGATGAGTTTGCGGCGATCCCGTTGGTGCCGAAGCCGGGCGATCGCGATGAGCCGGATATGCTGCCGGCGGCTACTCAGGCGCTGCCTTCGCAGCCGCCGGAAGGTGCCGCGGAAGAGGTGAGAGCGGGAGACGCCGCGGCGCCATCGCTGGATCCGTCGCGCGTCCCGGTAAACAACAATAGCTTCGATGAAGTCCAGGAGCCGGTGGTGGCCGCCAAGCCGCAGCCGAAACCACAGCCGAAGCCGGTTGAGAAACCGCAGCCTCAGCAGGTCGCGCAGACGCCGCCTCCGGCCAAAACGCAACCGCAGCCGCAACAGCAGCAGGCCGCGATTCCGGCGCCGACCGGGAAAGCCTATGTAGTGCAGTTGGGGGCGTTGAAGAATGCCGATAAGGTTAACGAAATCGTCGGTAAGCTGCGTTCCTCGGGCTTTAAAGCCTGGACATCGCCATCCACGCCGGTTCAGGGTAAAATTACCCGTATTCTGGTGGGGCCGGATGCGTCGAAAGACAAGCTGAAGGGGCAACTCGGCGAGCTGCAGCAGATTTCTGGTCTGAGCGGCGTGGTTATGGGATATAGCCCGAATTAAAATCCCACCCGCTCTGATTGGGCGAGCTGGCAGGCGGGTTAACCTGCTGAAACCCTTGCCGGATACGCCCTGAAGAGGCGTCAGGCAGTATGGCGTTGAATGTTTTTTCAGCGCCATTTTTATTTCTGTAGGGCACGGAAATCCCTACGCAAACGTTTTCTTTTTCTGTTAGAATGCGCCCCGAACCGGACGACAGGGCGTAAAATCGTGGGATGTATATGGTCTGGATTGATTACGCCATTATTGCGGTAATTGGTTTTTCCTGTTTGGTTAGCCTTATCCGCGGCTTTGTTCGTGAAGCGTTATCGCTGGTGACATGGGGATGTGCCTTCTTTGTCGCCAGTCATTACTACACTTACCTGGCTGTCTGGTTCACGGGCTTTGAAGACGAACTGGTCCGAAATGGGATTGCTATCGCGATATTGTTTATCGCAACGCTTATCGTCGGCGCTATCGTTAACTATGTGATAGGCGCTCTGGTAGAGAAAACCGGTCTGTCAGGAACAGACAGGGTGTTGGGGATCTGTTTTGGCGCCCTGCGCGGCGTGCTGATCGTCTCCGCTATTCTGTTCTTTCTCGATAGCTTCACCGGTATGGCAAAAAGTGAAGACTGGCAAAAGTCTGAGCTTATCCCGCAGTTCAGTTTCGTTATCAGATGGTTCTTTGACTATCTGCAGAGCTCGTCAAGTTTCTTGCCCAAAGCATAAGCGTTGGGATGTAGCTTAACGAGGAAAAGACGTATGTGCGGTATTGTCGGTATCGCCGGTGTTATGCCGGTAAACCAGTCGATTTATGACGCGTTAACGGTGCTTCAGCATCGTGGGCAGGATGCCGCGGGCATCATCACCATTGATGCAAATAACTGCTTCCGTTTGCGTAAGGCTAACGGGCTGGTGAGCGATGTGTTCGAAGCGCGCCACATGCAGCGTATGCAGGGAAATATGGGGATTGGCCACGTCCGTTACCCAACGGCAGGCAGTTCCAGCGCTTCTGAAGCGCAGCCTTTTTACGTTAACTCGCCCTACGGCATTACGTTGGCCCATAATGGCAACCTGACCAATGCCCACGAGCTGCGTCAAAAGCTGTTTGAAGAAAAACGCCGCCACATCAACACCACCTCCGATTCCGAAATTCTGCTCAATATCTTCGCCAGCGAGCTGGATAATTTCCGTCATTACCCGCTGGAAGCCGATAACATCTTCGCCGCGATTGCCGCGACGAACCGCCAGATCCGCGGCGCATACGCCTGCGTGGCGATGATTATCGGCCACGGCATGGTCGCCTTCCGCGACCCGAACGGTATTCGTCCGCTGGTGCTCGGCAAGCGCGATATCGGCGATGGCCGCACCGAGTATATGGTCGCCTCCGAAAGCGTGGCGCTGGATACATTGGGCTTTGAGTTTCTGCGCGACGTCGCGCCGGGCGAAGCGGTCTACATCACCGAGAAAGGCCAGCTGTTTACCCGTCAATGTGCGGAAAACCCGGTCAGCAACCCGTGCCTGTTCGAATACGTCTATTTCGCGCGTCCGGACTCCTTTATCGACAAGATTTCCGTCTATAGCGCCCGTGTGAACATGGGCACGAAGCTTGGCGAGAAAATTGCCCGCGAGTGGGAAGATCTGGATATCGATGTCGTTATTCCGATCCCGGAAACCTCCTGCGATATCGCCCTGGAGATTGCCCGTATCCTCGATAAACCCTATCGTCAGGGTTTCGTCAAAAACCGCTATGTTGGACGTACCTTTATCATGCCGGGCCAGCAACTGCGCCGTAAGTCCGTGCGCCGTAAGCTGAACGCCAACCGTGCCGAATTCCGTGATAAGAACGTGCTGCTGGTGGACGACTCTATCGTTCGCGGCACCACCTCTGAACAGATTATCGAAATGGCGCGCGAAGCCGGTGCGAAGAAAGTGTATCTGGCCTCCGCGGCGCCGGAAATTCGCTTCCCTAACGTTTACGGTATCGATATGCCGACCGCCAACGAGCTTATCGCCCACGGTCGCGAAGTTGACGAGATCCGTCAGATCATCGGCGCTGACGGCCTGATTTTCCAGGATCTGAACGATCTGATCGAAGCGGTGCGCGCAGAAAACCCGGACATTCAGCAGTTCGAGTGTTCGGTCTTTAACGGCGTGTACGTCACCAAAGACGTAGACCAACAGTATCTCGATTATCTTGATTCCCTGCGCAACGACGATGCGAAAGCGGTCCAACTGCAAACCGAAGTTGAAAACTTAGAGATGCATAACGAAGGCTAATTCGTCCCTTGTCGCTGGCCCGCCGTCTTTCGAGGACCGCGGGCCTTTTTATTTTTACCCGCCAGGTTGCGTCGGGGACTATAATCCGGCAAAGTCTGCGGCACTATGCGCAAGGGGTATAACATCGTGAAACGACTCATTATCGGCATTTCCGGCGCCAGCGGCGCGATTTACGGCGTACGCCTGCTACAGGTATTGCGTGACGTCGCGGAGGTCGAGACCCATCTGATAATGAGCCAGGCGGCGCGTCAGACGCTGTCGCTGGAAACCGACTACTCGCTGCGGGAAGTGCAGGCACTGGCCGATGTGGTACATGACGCGCGCGATATCGCCGCCAGCATCTCCTCCGGCTCGTTTAAAACCAGCGGGATGGTCATTCTACCGTGCTCTATGAAAACGCTCTCTGGCATCGTCAATAGCTATACCGATGGTCTACTGACCCGCGCGGCGGACGTGGTGTTAAAAGAGCGTCGCCCGCTGGTGCTTTGCGTACGCGAGACGCCGTTCCATCTGGGGCATCTGCGTTTAATGGTGCAGGCGGCGGAAATGGGCGCGGTGATCATGCCGCCGGTGCCGGCATTCTATCATCGTCCCCAGTCGCTGGATGATGTGATTAATCAGACGGTTAACCGGGTGATCGATCAGTTTGATATTGACCTGCCGCAGGACCTGTTTACCCGCTGGCAAGGCGGAGTATGATGCACCTGTTTGGTGCATTTTATTTACCTTTGCCTTCCGCTGGTGCATTTTTGTTGTCCTGATCAAATCCTCGACATTTAATTTGTTTTTTTGCGTTTTGCCGCTGCGGTTTATCCGCCAATGCTGGTATCTTCCCTCTTAAGACAATCTTGCAACTTTATATTAACAAATTTAACGCTGTTACCGGCACGCACCGGGAAAATGGCATAAAACCTGCAAGAACCGTCGGCAACATACATAACCAGACAGCGCACAACATAACAACATCACGACACTTAAGGGCTTTCTATGAAGAAGACGATCCTGGCTCTCTCGTTAATCATGGGAATCAGCAGCGCCGCCAGCGTATCTGCGGCGCTGCCGCAAAGTATCCGCATCGGCACCGATACCACCTATGCGCCTTTCTCGTCGAAGGATTCGAAGGGCAACTTTATTGGCTTTGACATCGATCTGGGCAATGAACTGTGCTCGCGTATCAAGGTGAAGTGCACCTGGGTGGGCAGCGATTTTGACGCGCTGATCCCCTCGCTGAAAGCGAAGAAAATCGACGCTATTATCTCGTCGCTATCGATTACCGAAAAACGGCAGCAGGAGATTGCGTTCTCTGACAAACTGTATGCGGCAGACTCTCGACTGATTGCCGCAAAAGGCTCGCCGATTCAGCCGACGCTGGAGTCGCTGAAAGGCAAGCATGTTGGCGTACTGCAGGGCTCCACCCAGGAGGCCTACGCCAACGAACGCTGGCGCAGCCAGGGCGTGGATGTCGTCGCCTATGCTAACCAGGATCTCATCTATTCCGACCTCGCCGCAGGGCGCCTTGATGCGGCGCTGCAGGATGAAGTCGCGGCCAGTGAAGGTTTCCTCAAACAACCTGCCGGTAAAGACTACGCGTTTGCCGGTCCTTCCGTTAAAGACAAAAAATACTTCGGCGATGGTACCGGCATCGGCCTGCGCAAAGAAGATGGCGAGCTGAAAGCCGCTTTCGACAAAGCGCTGGGTGAAATGCGTAAAGACGGCACCTACGACAAAATGGCGAAGAAATACTTCAACTTTAACGTCTACGGCGATTAAGACTGTAGCGGTCTGGTTATGCCAGGCCGCTCCATTGCGACGCGGTTATTGTTGCCCTTGATAGGTGCAAGTGGTTGATAGCTTGCACCAGAATAGGGCGACAGCAGTTTTTCTTTGTTCATAAAATGCATAGTTAAGCGTTTCTGATGCAAAAAAATCTGCTTTCATGCGCATTTTGCTTTGCCTTGGCAGGGCGAATAATGGCACGATAACTGGCGTAAGTGCTTCTAATAAACCCGTTAGAATGACAGTCTGTTGAGGATAATTATGAAAAAACTGGCGTTGTCTCTTTCTTTGGCGCTGGCCCTTTCCAGCGTTTCCACGGTATTCGCAGCTATTCCACAGAAAATCCGTATCGGTACCGATCCTACTTATGCGCCGTTCGAATCGAAGAATGCGCAGGGGCAATTGATCGGTTTTGACATCGATCTGGCAAAAGAGCTGTGTAAGCGTATTAATACCCAATGTACCTTCGTTGAAAACCCGCTGGATGCGCTGATCCCCTCGTTAAAAGCGAAGAAAATCGATGCGATTATGTCCTCGCTGTCGATTACCGAAAAGCGCCAGCAGGAGATTGCCTTCACCGACAAACTTTATGCCGCTGACTCCCGTCTGGTGGTGAAAAAGGGCAGCGATATTACGCCAGACCTGAGCAAGCTGAAAGGCAAGCGCATTGGTGTTCTGCAGGGCACCACTCAGGAAACCTACGGCAACGAGCACTGGGCGCCGAAAGGCATTGAAATTGTCTCCTATCAGGGCCAGGACAATATCTATTCCGACCTGACCGCGGGCCGTATTGACGCTGCGTTCCAGGATGAGGTCGCCGCCAGCGAAGGTTTCCTCAAACAGCCGATTGGCAAAGATTATCAGTTTGGCGGCCCGTCCATTAAGGATGAGAAGTTGTTTGGCGTCGGTACCGGCATGGGCCTGCGTAAAGACGACACCGAGCTGCGTGAAGCGCTAAATAAAGCTTTCGCCGAGATGCGTAAAGACGGCACTTACGACAAGCTGGCGAAGAAATATTTCGACTTTAACGTGTACGGCGACTAATCATCGTTAGTACCTCGCCGCACGCGTTTTCACGTGCGGCGATCGATGACAGACAGGGCAGACAGCATGCTGTACGGGTTCTCACAGGTTATTTTTCAGGGCGCGCTGGTCACCCTTGAGCTGGCGCTTAGCTCGGTAGTGCTCGCGGTCCTTATTGGGCTGGTGGGCGCGGGGGCGAAATTATCCGCAAACCGGCCTATGGCGCTGGTGTTTGAAGGCTATACCACGCTGATCCGCGGGGTGCCGGATCTGGTGCTGATGCTGCTGATTTTCTATGGGCTACAGATCGCCCTTAACAGCATCACCGATGCATTAGGCATGGCGCAATTTGATATTGATCCGATGATCGCCGGTATTATCACCCTCGGCTTTATCTATGGCGCGTACTTCACTGAAACCTTCCGCGGCGCGTTTCTGGCGGTGCCGAAAGGCCATATTGAAGCGGCGACGGCATTTGGCTTCAGCGGTTGGCAGACGTTCCGCCGTATCCTGTTTCCGGCGATGATGCGCTATGCGCTGCCCGGTATCGGCAACAACTGGCAGGTGATTCTCAAAGCCACCGCGCTGGTGTCGCTGCTCGGTCTGGAAGACGTGGTGAAGGCAACGCAGCTGGCGGGCAAAAGCACCTGGCAGCCGTTCTATTTCGCTATCGTCTGCGGGGCGATCTATCTGGTGTTTACCACGATTTCCAATGGTGTGCTGCTGCTGCTTGAACGCCGCTACTCCGTGGGTGTGAAGAGGGCTGACCTGTGATTGAAATTATTCAGGAGTACTGGAAATCCCTGCTGTGGACCGACGGTTACCGTTTTACCGGCGTGGCGATCACCCTGTGGCTGTTGATTGCTTCAGTGGTGATGGGCGGTATCCTTGCGGTGTTTCTCGCCATCGGGCGGGTATCGAGCAATAAATACATTCAGTTTCCGATCTGGCTGTTTACCTATATTTTCCGCGGCACGCCGCTGTATGTGCAGCTGCTGGTGTTTTACTCCGGGATGTATACGCTGGAAATCGTCAAAGGCAGCGATCTGTTGAATGCGTTTTTCCGCAGCGGCCTGAACTGTACGGTGTTGGCATTGACCTTAAATACCTGCGCCTACACCACCGAGATTTTTGCGGGGGCGATTCGTTCGGTGGCGCCGGGCGAGATTGAGGCTGCGCGGGCTTACGGCTTTTCGTCAGTTAAGCTGTACCGCTGCATTATTTTGCCGTCAGCACTGCGTATTGCGTTACCGGCGTACAGCAACGAAGTCATTCTGATGCTGCACTCGACGGCGCTGGCGTTTACCGCCACGGTGCCGGATTTGCTGAAAATTGCGCGTGATATTAACTCGGCGACCTATCAGCCGTTTACCGCTTTCGGCATCGCCGCGGTACTGTACTTAATTATTTCGTATGTGCTGATTAGCTTGTTCCGCAAGGCGGAAAAGCGCTGGTTGCAGCATATCAAACCCTCTTCGACGCACTGAGAAAGCCATGACCGACAATAAATTAAGCGTTATCGATCTGCATAAACGTTACGGCGAGCACGAGGTGCTGAAAGGCGTCTCGCTGAAAGCGAAGGCCGGAGACGTGATTAGTATTATCGGCTCATCGGGTTCCGGTAAAAGTACCTTTCTGCGCTGCATCAACTTTCTGGAGAAGCCAAGCGAAGGAACGATTATCGTCAACGGACAGAATATTGGCCTGGTGCGCGATAAAGACGGCCAGTTGAAGGTAGCGGATAAAAACCAGCTGCGTCTGCTGCGCACGCGCCTGACGATGGTGTTCCAGCACTTCAACCTGTGGAGCCACATGACGGTACTGGAAAACGTTATGGAGGCGCCGATTCAGGTGCTCGGCCTCAACAAACAGGAAGCGCGCGAGCGGGCGGTGAAGTATCTGGCGAAAGTCGGTATCGATGAACGCCAGCAGATCAAATATCCGGTACATCTTTCCGGCGGTCAGCAGCAGCGCGTGTCCATCGCGCGGGCGCTGGCGATGGAGCCGGACGTACTGTTGTTTGATGAGCCGACATCGGCACTGGATCCGGAGCTGGTGGGCGAAGTGTTGCGTATTATGCAAAAACTGGCGGAAGAGGGGAAAACCATGGTGGTCGTCACCCACGAAATGGGCTTTGCCCGCCACGTCTCTTCACACGTGATTTTCCTCCATCAGGGAAGAATCGAAGAAGAGGGACATCCCGACGAGCTATTCGGCAACCCGAAAAGCCAGCGCCTGCAGCAGTTCCTTAAAGGTTCACTGAAGTAATCGCCTCTATCCCGGCGGGTTCGCTCGCCGGGAATGACTTAACGCTCCAGCCGGTAGATCCAATCATCGTAATCCACGCCGTTGAGGTGGTAAGCATTTTCCAGCACCTGAATGCGTACAAAACCGTGCTTTTCCAGCAGCCGGGACGATCCCAAATTATTGCCCAGCACCCAAGCATTAATGGCGTGGATGCCAAGGGTGGTAAAGCCGTAATCACAAATCGCGCGCAGCGCTTCGCTGGCGTAGCCCTGACCCTGCGCTTGCGGCAGTAGCGCGTAGCCGACGTCGGCCTCGTGCGGGTTTTTCGCGCTGATGCGCAGACCAATATCCCCCAGCGGCGTGCCGGCAGAATCGCGCAATACAAAGACGCCGGGATCTTCGCAGCGGCATTCAAACACGCTGCGTAGCGCCGTTTCGCTTAACACCTCACCCATGTAACGCATGACGTCAGGGTCCTGACGCAGACGCAGAAAAAAGGGCCAATCGGCCGGAGTGAAGCGGGAAAGCAACAGGCGGGGCGTTGTTATCGTAGTCATAAAGCAATTAATCAGCTAAAACGAAAGCCTACTTTACCACCATGCTGTGCCGGGTAACATGCTCGCCCTCGCGAATCAGCCCGTGGGTGACGTGGCGCTCAGACTTTGCAGGTAGCGCTGCACGCGGTGATTTTCCGGTGAACGGCGAAGCTGTAGCGCCAGGTTGAGGCTATCAAGCAGTAGGGCGTTAGCCACCATCGGCGAATCGGCGGCGATGCGCTTTTCCGCGACTAACCATTCAACGACGGATTTCCAGCGCCAGAGAGGGGAATTGCCCTTCACGCGCTGTACGGGGCCGGGAAACCGCCCGCTGCCGCGAGCGCCCTCTTTTAATAGCGCGATCGCCTGGCGGGAGACGCCGATAAGTTCGGCGATATCGCTCAGCCCGACTAGTGTCGAATCGATGGACTCCACGCGGATATCTGGCAGGGCGGCGGTTTCTACATCGCGGATGGCGGACAGAGCCGCCTGCTCCAGCGATTGGCCCTCGCGATCGAACTCGAGGTAGACCGCAGTACCGTAAAAGCAGACCAGAGCGTCGCTACAGCCTGCGGCAAAGAGCGCATCTTCCAGTCCTGGCGTTTGACTGGTGACGCCGGACAGCGTCAGCGTAAAATTAAATATCGGCATCGTTTTGCGTTCCTTATGCATGATGCGCGCGGTAGCCGGGATGGGACACCGTTCGACCATTCTGATTATTTGCCGGGCGTGGTTTTCAGGGACGGCGGGCGTCGACCAAATGCTCATCATATGTTCCCGGTGTTCAGTCACGCCGCAGACGAGGCGGCCAAAGCAATGAGCGCTTTTACCTGCAGGCAGCAATATCCACCCCCGCTCCAGCGCCGTGGCAATCGCCTTCCTGATATGTTTGTCCGGATGTTCCTTCATCGTCAAATCCTGCTCAGAATAAAAAGAGTGTTGACGGTTGTCAACGCTTTTTGAGGGTATATTCCTCGTCAGGACGTTATGGCAGGAGAATAATTTTGCGGTTGGAATGGGCTTCACAAGAAGCGTAGCAAGGAGAGCGAGGAATTAACGATTTGCGAGGCGGCTTCCGCCCCAGGGAAGAGAACGGGGAGCCGTTGCTCCCCGTTTATCGACTTAGCTCAACACATCCTTCAGAGCCTCTTCCAGATCGTACCAGCGGAAGCTAAAGCCGGCGGCTTCCAGGCGCTTCGGCAGCGCGCGCTGGCCGCCGAGCACCAGTACCGAGGATTCTCCCATCAGCAGGCGTATGGCAGCGGCGGGAACGCGGAAAATCGCCGGGCGATTGAGCGCGTGGCCGAGCGCGTGGGCAAACTGTTCGTTACGTACGGGATAGGGTGAGACCATATTGAACGGGCCGCGCAGATCGTTATCCAGCAGCCACAAGATCCCGTTCACCATATCATCGATATGGATCCACGCCAGATACTGACGACCGTCGCCGATAGGGCCGCCCAGGCCGAGCTTAAACGCTGGCGTCATTTTGGCCAGGATCCCGCCGCGCGGCGCTAATACGACGCCGGTGCGCAACAGGCACACGCGCGTGCGATCGCTTTGCGCCTCACAGGCGATTTGCTCCCAGCGGGCGCAAAGTTTATGGGTAAATTCGTTGTGCGGCGGCTCTTCCTCGGTCACCACGACTTCACCGAGATCGCCGTAATAGCCGGTAGCGGAACCGCTAATCAGCACGGAGGGGGGTGTTTCGCTGGCTTTAAATAACGCGACCAGTTGGCGGGTGATGTCCCAGCGGCTGTGACACAGGCGCTCTTTTTGCTCTGCCGTCCAGCGCTTATCGGCGATCGGTTCACCGGCAAGGTTAATGACGGCGTCAAAGCCATCGAGGTTGTTTTGCCCTTCGAAACCGCGCCACAGCGTGACGCGGGGATCGAGACGGGCTTTCGCGCGTTCAGGGTTGCGGGTGGAAACCGTGAGCTGGTGCCCAAGTTCCAGCAGCCTGGGAATAAGATGCCGACCAATGAGCCCGGTACCGCCAGTGAGCAGGATTTTCATACCGCCTCCCTTACAAACGTTTTAGCGCCGCCAGCTCATGGTCATCGATACTGAGTCGGCATAGCGCAGCGCGTGAAGTTTATCGATCTCTACTTCAGCATAAGTGACCCAGTGATGTTCGCATGCGATATTGAGCACATCCTGGGTTAATTTTTCCAGCAGCGAGAAGCGGTTATTCTCGATATGGCTGATGATGCGCTTAGTAATGGTGCGATAGTTCAGGGCATCATTGATGTCTTCGCTGTCGCGAGCCTTATCGGCCGGATAGTGAATCACCACATTCACCAATACATCCTGACGGTTGGCGATCTCTTCCTCTTTGATTCCAATAAAAGTACGCAGGCGCAGGTTCTTAATACGAATAATGGCGTCTGGCTGAGACATTGCAGGCTTCCTCCGTGTAGTAATTTCCGCAATCATACATGAAAGCACGCCCTGCGAGCAGGGGATTAATACTGTTGTGTTTTGAGTAGCGCTTGTTGCGTTGCCGGGCGCTGGCGGATGCGTTCAAACCAGTTATGTACCGCCGGGAACTGGCTAAGATCGATGCGTTGGCGTGGGTGGGCATTAATCCATGGCCAGCAGGCGATATCGGCGATACTGTAGTGCTCGCCGCCCAACCATGGACTGGCTTCAAGACGCCGGTTCATTACGCCATAGAGCCGCTGGCTTTCGACCTGATAGCGTTCAATGGCGTAGGGGACAGCCTGAGGCGCGTGATGGTTGAAGTGATGGTTTTGCCCAAGCATTGGCCCCAGACCGCCAACCTGCCAGAACAGCCATTGCAGGGTGGTATGCCGTTCGCGCAGCTCGCCGCTTAGTAATTTTCCCGATTTCTCCGCCAGATAGAGCAGGATCTCTCCGGACTCAAACAGGCTTAACGGCGCGCCGCCGTCGACCGGAACGTGGTCAACGATCGCCGGGATCTTATTATTTGGCGAGATAGCCAGAAACTGCGGGCGAAACTGTTCACCTTTGCCGATATCGACGCGTATCAGGCGATAGGCCAGTTGCGCCTCTTCCAGAAAAAGAGTGATTTTGTGGCCGTTGGGGGTAGGTGCGTAGTAAAGATCGATCATGAGGTCTCCCGCCATCGAAGGTCGCAAACGTTTCGAGTATAGGCGACCTGCGTAATCGCGGGGCAAAGAATATAATTGCGAAATCCTCATACGGCTGCCAGTGACATCTTATAGCAGACCAGCTATGTTGATTTATCTCCCCCTGGCTTCATTGAGGATGTCATGAATCAGCCTGTTATTACCCTGTGGTCCGATGCCGATTTTTTCTCCCCCTATGTGATGTCCGTGTACGTGGCGCTGCAGGAAAAAAGCCTGCCGTTCACCCTTAAGACCGTCAATCTCGACAGCGGCGAGCATCTGCAGCCAGGCTGGAAGGGCTACTCCGCGACACGGCGCGTGCCGCTGCTGGAAGTGGATAATTTTTCGCTGAGCGAATCCTCTGCCATCACCGAATACCTTGACGAGCGCTTTGCGCCGCCGGAATGGGAGCGCTTGTATCCGCATGACCTGCAAAAACGCGCGCGGGCGCGGCAGGTGCAGGCCTGGCTGCGAAGCGATCTGATGCCCATACGCGAAGAACGTTCTACCGACGTGGTGTTTGGCGGCGCGAAGAAGCCTGCGCTTAGCGCTGCGGGGCAAACCAGCGCGGCTAAACTCTTCGCTACCGCCGGCGCGCTTTTGGCGCATGGCGGACAGAATCTGTTTGGCGAATGGTGTATCGCCGATGCCGATCTTGCGCTGATGCTAAACCGTCTGGTGCTGAACGGCGATGAGGTGCCGGAAGCGCTGGCGGACTATGCGACCTTCCAGTGGCAGCGGGCATCTGTTCAGCGTTATGCCGCACTGTCGGCTAAACGTAGCGGCTGATAAGCGCAGGCAGTTCCGTTATCATAGACAGACCGTATTGTCTGGTAAGGGGTTGATATGAAACTGATGTTCGCATCCGATATTCACGGCTCGCTGCCTGCGACCGAACGCGTTCTGGAACGCTTCGAGCAGAGCGGGGCGCAGTGGCTGGTTATCCTCGGCGATGTGCTCAATCACGGGCCGCGCAACGCGCTGCCGGAAGGGTATGCGCCGGCGCAGGTCGCCGAGCGGCTGAACAGCGTCGCGCAGCGGATTATCGCCGTCCGCGGTAACTGTGATAGCGAAGTCGATCAAATGCTGCTGCATTTCCCCATTACTGCCCCCTGGCAGCAGGTGCTTAGCGAACGCTACCGCCTGTTTTTGACCCACGGTCATCTCTATAGTCCGGATAATTTGCCGCCGCTCGCCGCTGGCGATGTACTGGCTTATGGTCATACTCATATTCCGGTTGCCGAGAAACGCGGCGATGTATTCCTCTTCAATCCTGGCTCTGTGAGCATCCCGAAAGGCGGCTTTGCCGCCAGCTATGGCATGCTGGAAGATGATCGGCTGCAGGTTTTCGCACTCAATGATAATCAGGTTATTGCAGAGGCCGCGATTTACCCGTAATTTACCCCTCAATCGTAAAAACGCGCCGCGAGAGCGCTTAAAAGTAAGGTTTCCTGATGGCGGAACAGAAGCATTTGGCAAGCACAGAATGGGTCGATATTGTTAATGAAAACAATGAAGTGATAGCACAGTCCAGCCGCGAGCAAATGCGCGCGCAGTGTCTGCGCCACCGTGCGACCTATATTGTGGTTCATGATGGGATGGGCAAGATTCTGGTACAGCGCCGTACCGAGAGCAAAGATTTCATGCCGGGCATGCTGGATGCGACAGCTGGCGGCGTGGTGCAGGCGGATGAACAGCTGCTGGACTCCGCGCGCCGCGAAGCGGAAGAAGAGCTGGGGATTGCGGGCGTGCCTTTTGCCGATCACGGCCAATTCTACTACGAAGATAAACACTGCCGCGTCTGGGGAAGCCTGTTTAGCTGTGTTTCTCATGGCCCGTTCGCTCTGCAGGAAGAAGAAGTCAGCGAGGTATGCTGGTTGACGCCGGAAGAGATCACCGCGCGCTGCGATGAGTTTACCGCCGATTCACTGAAAGCGCTGGCGCTGTGGATGACCCGTAACGCGGGCAATACCGGCCACGATCGCGACGAGCCGGAAGAAGACGAAGCGTAATTTCCTTTACGCGTTAGCGTCAAAAAAAAGGCAGCCATTTGGCTGCCTTTTTTGTCTCAGCGGGAGATTATTTCTGCTGCTGAGAAGACTGAATCGCCGTCAGTGCGATGGTGTAGACGATATCGTCTACCAGCGCGCCGCGGGACAGGTCGTTTACCGGCTTACGCATACCCTGCAGCATCGGCCCGATGGAGATCAGGTCAGCGGAACGCTGTACGGCTTTGTAAGTGGTGTTACCGGTGTTCAGATCCGGGAAGATGAACACGGTCGCGCGGCCAGCTACCGGAGAGTTTGGCGCTTTGGACTTCGCAACATCGGCCATTACCGCGGCATCATACTGCAGCGGACCGTCGATCATCAGGTCAGGACGTTTTTCCTGCGCCAGACGAGTCGCTTCGCGTACTTTTTCTACATCGCTACCTGCGCCGGAGGTGCCGGTGGAGTAGGAGAGCATCGCCACGCGCGGTTCGATACCGAAGGCAATCGCGGAATCAGCGGACTGAATCGCGATTTCCGCCAGCTGTTCTGCGGTCGGATCCGGGTTGATCGCGCAGTCGCCGTAAACGTAAACCTGTTCCGGCAGCAGCATGAAGAATACGGAAGAGACCAGCGAGCTGCCCGGCGCCGTTTTGATAAGCTGCAGCGGCGGACGGATGGTATTGGCGGTGGTGTGAACCGCGCCGGATACCAGGCCGTCGACTTCGTCTTGTTCCAGCATCAGGGTGCCGAGAACCACGTTATCTTCCAGCTGTTCGCGCGCAACCGCTTCGGTCATACCTTTGTTCTTACGCAGTTCGACCAGACGCGCCACGTAGCTTTCGCGAACCACTTCCGGATCGACGATTTCAATACCAGCGCCCAGCTCTACGCCCTGAGAGGCCGCAACGCGGTTGATCTCATCCGGGTTGCCCAGCAGCACGCAGGTTGCAATACCGCGCTCGGCACAGATGGCCGCCGCTTTAACGGTACGCGGTTCGTCGCCTTCCGGCAGAACGACGCGTTTGCCCGCTTTACGCGCCAGCTCGGTCAGCTGGTAGCGGAAGGCTGGCGGAGACAGACGACGGCTGCGCTCGGAGGTCGCGGTCAGCGATTCGATCCAGTCGGCGTTGATATAGTTGGCAACGTATTCCTGAACTTTCTCGATGCGCTCGTGATCGTCAACCGGTACTTCCAGGTTGAAGCTCTGCAGGCTCAGAGAGGTCTGCCAGGTGTTGGTGTTAACCATGAATACCGGCAGGCCGGTGGCGAAAGCGCGTTCGCACAGCTTGCTGATGCGCGCGTCCATTTCATAGCCGCCGGTCAGCAGGATAGCCCCGATTTCTACGCCGTTCATCGCCGCCAGGCAGGCAGCAACCAGTACGTCTGGACGGTCTGCGGAAGTCACCAGCAGAGAACCCGGACGGAAGTGTTCCAGCATGTGCGGAATGCTGCGCGCGCAGAAGGTTACAGACTTCACGCGGCGAGTATTGATGTCGCCTTCGTTGATCACGGTCGCATTCAGGTGATGCGCCATGTCGATAGCGCGTGTGGCGATCAGATCGAAGCTCCATGGCACCGCGCCCAGCACCGGCAGCGGGCTGCCATTCTGCAGTTGAGCCGGGTCGATCTTCACGACTTTCGCTTTAGACGAGTCGTCAAAGATTTCGGACAGGTCAGGGCGTGTACGGCCTTGTTCATCAACCGGAGCATTCAGTTTGTTAACGATAACGCCAGTGATGCTGGTGTTTTTCGCGCCGCCGAAGCTGTTGCGAGTCAGTTCAATACGCTCGTTCAGCTGTTCCGGGGTATCGGTGCCCTGAGACATCACGAAGACGATTTCCGCGTTAAGCGTTTTTGCGATTTCGTAGTTCAGAGACTGAGCGAACTGGTGTTTACGAGTCGGGACCAGGCCTTCAACCAGCACCACTTCAGCATCCTGAGTGTTGGCATGGTAGTTGGCGATGATCTCTTCCATCAGCACGTCTTTCTGGTTGCTGGACAGCAGCGACTCAACGTGGCTCATGTTCATCGGTTCAGCGGCAGTCGTCGTTGAAGAGCTGGCGCGAACGATGGTGGTAGTCTGGTCTGGAGTATCGCCACCGGAACGCGGCTGGGCGATAGGTTTAAAGACGCTCAGGCGAACGCCTTTGCGTTCCATAGCGCGGATAACACCGAGGCTGACGCTGGTCAGGCCTACGCTGGTTCCGGTAGGGATCAGCATGATAGTACGGGACACGATATATCCTCTTTCGTTACCGCCAGTTTTAGGCGGGATACAAAACAGCACCGCCAGCTTACCGTTCATACTTCAAGTGGCAACTCGAAGCAGTCAGGATTATCGCTGGCGGTGTGGAATTAAGCGGTCAGACGGTGTGCGTCTTGAGCGATCACCAGCTCTTCGTTGGTCGGGATAACCACGGCAGGGCGGGTGCCTTCTTTGTTGATGAAGCCAGACTTGCCGAAACGGGCAGCCAGGTTACGCTCGTGATCAACTTCGAAGCCCAGAACGCCCAGTTTACCCAGGGACAGTTCACGAACCATCGCGGCGTTTTCACCGATACCACCGGTGAAGACAACGGCGTCCAGACGGCCATCCATCAGCGCGGTGTAAGAACCGATGTATTTCGCCAGACGGTGGCAGTAAACGTCCATTGCGCGTTTAGCGTCAGCTTTATCCGCGTAGTTGTCTTCAACATAGCGGCAGTCGCTGGTGACTTCGGTCAGACCCAGCAGGCCGGACTCTTTGGTCAGCATTTTGTTGATAGCATCTACGCTCATACCCAGCGCGTCGTGCAGGTGGAAAATGATTGCCGGGTCGATATCGCCAGAGCGAGTACCCATCACCAGACCTTCCAGCGGGGTCAGACCCATGGAGGTATCAACGCATTTACCGTTACGGATAGCGGAAACGGAACCGCCGTTGCCGAGGTGGCAGGTGATGATGTTCAGTTCTTCAACCGGCTTGTTCAGAACCTTAGCGGCTTCCTGAGTCACATAGTAGTGGCTGGTGCCGTGCGCGCCGTAACGACGTACGCCGTGCTCTTTGTACAGGCTGTACGGCAGGGCGTACAGGTAGGACTCTTCCGGCATGGTCTGATGGAACGCGGTGTCGAACACGGCAACGTTCTTGTCTTTCAGGTGCGGGAAGGATTTCAGCGCTTCAGCGATACCGATCAGGTGCGCCGGGTTGTGCAGCGGTGCGAAGGAAGCGGAGTCTTTGATGCCCTGAATAACGGAATCGTCGATGACAACGGAACTGGTGTATTTTTCACCGCCGTGAACGATACGATGGCCAATTGCGGTCAGCTGTGCTGACAGTTCTGGTTTTTGTGCCAGAATAGTGTTAACGATAAAGTTCAGCGCTTCACTGTGAGCGGCGCCTGCGCCTAACTCAGCTTCGTGTTTGCCGCCGTCCATTTTCCATTTGATACGGGCTTCAGGAAGATGGAAACATTCGGCTAAACCGGAGAGATATTCGTCACCGTTAACGGCATCCAGGATAGCAAATTTCAGGGAAGAGCTACCGCAGTTCAGAACCAGTACTAACTTACTCGACATGGAAGTACCTTTTATGATACGTGGCTAAAAAAACATCAGTGTGTCACAAAGCGTAGCGCAGGATGACATCGACATTTATGATTAACATCATGCCTTGTTCTGTTTTCTGGCACGATGAGGGAAGTACATATGATTTTATGTCATTTTGCATAATTTTCCGCCAGCAGCAGAATATGCGATAATTTGACTAACCTGGTAAAAGGGTCTAACCGCCCTCTCAGGTGGGCACAGGATACCTGATTGCCGCACCCATTGCCAAAATCTTTTGAACGTTGTCATGCACAGTTGGTGTTTTGCACGAAAATTTTAAGTTTTATATGTAAAGTTGAGGTATAGCCATGTCGACCCCTGAGAATCGCCCCGTTAGCTTTTTTAGCTTGTTTCGTCGCGGGCAGCACTATGCGAAGACCTGGCCCCTCGATAAGCGGCTGGCGCCGGTGTTTATCGAAAACCGCATTATTCGCGCCACCCGCTACGCGATTCGCATCATGCCGCCGGTTGCGGTCTTCACCCTGTGCTGGCAGATAGCGCTCGGCGGCCAGCTCGGCCCGGCCGTCGCCACCGCGCTATTTGCCTTAAGCCTGCCGATGCAGGGGCTGTGGTGGTTGGGTAAGCGTTCCGTCACGCCATTACCGCCATCAATACTGAACTGGTTTTATGAAGTGCGCGGCAAATTACAAGAGGCCGGGCAGGCGTTAGCGCCGGTTGACGGCAAGCCGGATTACCAGGCGCTGGCTGACACGCTTAAGCGCGCCTTCAAACAACTGGATAAAACTTTCCTTGATGATTTGTAATTCCATACGGAAAACGCATATAAAAGAAGGCGCATGATTTATGCGCCTTCTTTATTTCACGCCGTAAGTGCTACAGGAGTCAAAAATGGAAATGACCAATGCGCAGCGTCTGATTTTGTCCAATCAGTACAAGATGATGACTATGCTCGACCCGGACAACGCTGAACGTTACCGCCGTCTACAGACCATCATCGAGCGTGGATATGGGCTGCAAATGCGCGAGCTGGACCGCGAATTTGGCCAACTGACGGAAGAAACCTGCCGGACGATTATCGATATCATGGAGATGTACCACGCGCTGCACGTCTCGTGGACCAACCTCAAAGATGCGTCCGGTATTGATGAACGCCGGGTCACCTTCCTTGGCTTTGATGTCGCCACCGAGGCCCGTTATCTCGGCTATGTGCGCTTTATGGTCAATGTAGAAGGGCGCTATAGCCACTTCGACGCAGGAACTCACGGCTTTAACTCGCAGACGCCGATGTGGGAAAAATACCAGCGTATGCTAGCCGCCTGGCACTCCTGTCCGCGCCAGTATCATTTGAGTAGTAACGAAATTAACCAAATTATTAATGCCTGATGGAGGTGCCCGTGCAGTGTAAAGGTTTCCTGTTCGATCTCGACGGGACGCTGGTGGATTCTTTACCGGTTGTTGAGCGTTCATGGTGTAAATGGGGCGATCGTTTCGGCATTCCGCATGATGAAATTCTCGGTTTCATTCACGGTAAACAGGCCATCACTTCGATTCGCCATTTTATGCCGGGGCGCAGCGAAGAGGATATTCAGGCCGAGTTCCGCTTCCTTGAGCAGATTGAAGCCACCGATAT
This sequence comes from Klebsiella sp. CN_Kp088, assembly GCF_040064335.1. Lineage (NCBI taxonomy): Bacteria > Pseudomonadati > Pseudomonadota > Gammaproteobacteria > Enterobacterales > Enterobacteriaceae > Klebsiella > Klebsiella sp. CN_Kp088. Next base: position 65,049 of record NZ_JBEAIQ010000023.1, read on the forward strand.
CGACGGCATTGTCGCACTGCCGGGCGCGTTAAACTTGTTGAATACGCTCAATGAAGCCGGTATCCCCTGGGCTATTGTGACCTCGGGGTCGATTCCGGTCGCTCACGCCCGCCACCGCGCGGCAGGCCTGCCGATGCCGAAAGTGTTTGTCACCGCCGAACAGGTGAAGAAGGGGAAACCGGCGCCGGATGCTTATCTGCTCGGCGCTGAACTGCTGGGGATACCGGCGCAACAGTGCGCGGTGGTTGAAGATGCGCCGGCGGGGCTGCTTTCCGGGCTGGCTGCCGGATGCCGCACCATCGCCGTCAACGTTCCGGCGGATGCGCCGCGTCTTGATGAAGCCGATCTGGTGCTGACGACTCTCGAAAGTTTGCGCATTGAACGGCAGGCGGACGGCAATGTTCAGGTGAATCTTAAAGCATAATCTCATGACTTAGCCCCGCGTCGCCGGGGCTTTTTTGTGCCACAATTTCGGCTCCCTCTTCAGACAAGGATAAGTTGTGAACGGTGAATTGATTTGGGTGTTATCGCTACTGGCCATCGCGGTTGTCTTGTTTGCAACCGGCAAGGTGCGCATGGATGCCATCGCGCTGATGATCATTGTGGCGTTTGTGCTTAGCGGTACGTTAACCCTCAGCGAAGCCTTCTCCGGCTTTAGCGATCCGAACGTCATTCTCATTGCTGCGTTATTTATCATTGGCGATGGCCTGGTGCGCACCGGCGTGGCGACTAAAATGGGCTCCTGGTTGGTCAAGGTTGCCGGTAATAGCGAAACCAAAATGCTGGTCTACCTGATGCTCACCGTTGCCGGGCTGGGCGCGTTTATGAGCTCAACCGGCGTCGTGGCGATATTTATTCCGGTGGTGCTCAGCGTTTCGCTGCGTATGAATACCTCGCCATCGCGGCTGATGATGCCGCTGAGCTTCGCCGGGCTGATTAGCGGCATGATGACCCTGGTGGCGACGCCGCCGAACCTGGTGGTCAACAGTGAACTGCTGCGCGAAGGGTTGCATGGATTCAGCTTCTTCAGCGTGACCCCGATTGGCCTGGTGGTGCTGGTGCTGGGTATCGTCTATATGCTGGTGATGCGCTTTATGCTGAAGAGCGAAGATGACAGCGCCGCTCGCGATGTGCGCAAGAAAAGCACCTTTCGTGATTTAATCAAAGAGTACCGCCTTACCGGCAGGGCGCGCCGGCTGGCGATTCGTCCGGGCTCGCCGATGATCGGCCAGCGGCTTGATGATTTAAAGCTGCGTGAACGCTACTGCGCCAACGTTATCGGCGTCGAACGCTGGCGGCGTTTTCGCCGGGTGATTGTCAACGTTAACGGGGTATCGGAGTTTCGCGCCCGTGACGTGTTGCTGATCGATATGTCAGCCTCCGACGTCGATTTGCGACAGTTTTGTGGCGAGCAGATGCTCGAACCGATGGTGCTGCGCGGTGAATACTTTGCCGATCAGGCGCTTGACGTCGGCATGGCTGAAGTCTCGTTAATCCCTGATTCAGAGCTTATTGGTAAAACGGTGCGCGAGATGGCCTTTCGTACCCGTTTTGGTCTGAATATCGTTGGTTTGAAGCGCGATGGTAAAGCGCTCGACGGCGCGGTAGTCGATGAACCTCTCCAGTTAGGCGATATTATGCTGGTGGTCGGCAACTGGCGGCAGATAGCCATGCTGGCGAAACGTGGCCGCGATTTTGTGGTGCTGAATATGCCGGTAGAGGTCAACGATGCTTCGCCAGCGCACAGTCAGGCGCCGCACGCCATATTCTGCCTGGTGTTGATGGTAGCGCTGATGCTTACCGATGAAATCCCCAACCCTATCGCTGCCATCATCGCCTGCCTGTTGATGGGCAAATTTCGCTGCATCAACGCCGAGAGCGCCTATAAGGCGATTCACTGGCCGAGCATCATTTTGATTGTGGGGATGATGCCGTTCGCCCTGGCATTGCAGAAAACCGGCGGCGTGGATTTGGTGGTGCAGGGGTTAATGGACGTCGCCGGGAGTAAAGGCCCCTATTTGATGCTGGGTTGCCTGTTTGTGATGTGCGCGGCGATTGGTCTGTTTATCTCTAACACCGCGACGGCGGTGCTGATGGCGCCGATTGCTCTGGCGGCGGCGAAATCGATGGGAGTCTCGCCATATCCTTTTGCCATGGTAGTGGCGATGGCGGCTTCGGCGGCTTTCATGACCCCGGTCTCTTCACCGGTTAACACGCTGGTGCTCGGACCCGGTAAATATTCGTTTAGTGATTTTGTCAAAATCGGTGTGCCCTTCACCGTACTGGTGATGGTGGTCTGCGTGCTGCTGATCCCGGTACTCTTTCCGTTTTAATTCATTCAGGCCGGGCAGGGGATGCCCGGCCTGAAAATTAAAGCGGTGAATCCTGGCTGATTTCATCGAGCGACAGCTGGAAGCTCGGGACAAATACCTGCATAAAGTAATCCATCTCCGGGCTACGGCGCGACTCCAGCGTTTTTTCCAGCCGACCTTTAGCCAGCAGGAATTCGTTATTGCCGGCGGAAAGCTCTTCAAGACATTTCAGATAGGCGCAAAGAGCGTCGGCCTGCTTCACAATCGACTGCTCTTCTTCACTGTAATGGTGCTCATCAATCAGGGGCTCAAAGATATCGCGCAGCTCATCGGGAACCATATCGACCAGTTTTTGCTGAGCGATTTTCTCAATCGCCTTATATTCCTGGGCAATCTGCGAATTGAAGTATTTCACCGGCGTGGGCAGATCGCCGGTGAGGACCTCGGAGGCATCGTGATACATCGCCAGCAGGGCAATACGTTCGGCGTTGACCTGGCCGCCAAACTTGCGGTTCTTAATTGCCGCCAGCGCATGGGCGACCATCGCCACCTGCAAACTGTGCTCGGAGACGTTTTCGGTACGCACGTTGCGCATCAAAGGCCAGCGGTTAATTAGTTTCAGGCGGGAGAGGTGGGCAAAGAAATGACTCTGACTCATAGGAACCCTTAAGCGGTGACAACATCAGGTTCCATTGTGCGCAGGGATCGCCGCCGGATGCAAATACCGGCGGCGGCGCGATTAAAGCTGATGATAGCCGGAGAGGAAACGGCCAAAGCGAGAAATCGCCATTTCCAGGTCATCTTCACGCGGCAGGGTGACGATACGCACATGATCCGGCCACGGCCAGTTAAAGGCGGTACCCTGAACCAACAGCACTTTCTCCTGCAGCAGGAAATCGAGCACCATTTTCTGGTCATCGTGGATATTAAAGCGTTTGGCGTCGATTTTCGGGAACATATACAGCGCGCCTTTCGGCTTGACGCAGGAAACGCCCGGGATCTCGTTGATTAACTCCCAGGCGCGGTTGCGCTGCTCATACAAACGCCCGCCCGGAATGATAAATTCGCTAATGCTCTGATAGCCGCCCAGCGCGGTTTGGATTGCGTGTTGCGCCGGGACGTTGGCGCACAGGCGCATCGAGGCCAGCATTTCCAGCCCTTCGATATAGCCTTTGGCGTGCTTTTTCGGCCCGTTAAGCACCATCCAGCCCTGGCGGAAACCGGCGACACGATAGGTCTTCGACAGTCCGTTAAAGGTGACGGTCAGCATATCCGGCGCCAGCGCGGCGATCGAATGGTGTTCGGCATCGTCGTACAGGATCTTGTCGTAGATTTCGTCGGCGAAAATAATCAGGTTGTGCTGACGGGCGATCTCGACGATCTCCTGCAACAGTTCTTTGGAATAAACGGCGCCCGTCGGGTTATTCGGGTTAATGATGACGATCCCGCGGGTGCGTGGCGTAATTTTGGCGCGGATATCGTCGAGATCCGGGAACCAGTCTGAGGATTCGTCGCACAGATAGTGCACCGCTTTGCCGCTGGAAAGGGAGACCGCAGCGGTCCACAGCGGGTAGTCCGGAGCCGGAACCAGCATTTCGTCGCCGCTGTTGAGCAGCGCCTGCATGGCCTGGACGATCAGCTCGGACACGCCGTTACCGATATAGATATCTTCCACGGTAACATCGCGCATCCCGCGCGCCTGGTAGTGCTGCATAATCGCTTTACGGGCGGAATAGAGACCTTTTGAGTCGCTGTAGCCCTGGGCGGTCGGCAGATTGCGGATAACGTCGACGAGGATTTCGTCAGGCGCATCGAAGCCGAACGGCGCCGGGTTGCCGATATTCAGCTTGAGTACTTTGTTGCCTTCTTCTTCAAGGCGTTTTGCTTCTTTGAGAACCGGACCGCGGATGTCGTAACAGACATTCTCTAACTTGCTGGATTTTTCGATAGGGGACATGAACCTTTGACCTTTTAGCTGTTATCGCCACTCCCTGCCGTGGAAGTCAGCACGGAACAATGTACTCCGCATCCCCGCTGTTTTGAAGGGTTAACAGGAGAAGATTTTGCTAATAGTAGTTTTTTAGAGTAATGAATTTATCTGTGTAATGGCGTTATTCTTTATATAATGTGCCTGGTATGGGTTTTTGAATGGTTTTATGTTGCGCGTATTAGGTGATTACATGGATGTTTATCCGGTTTGTTGCTGAAGGAAAAAGCGATTTGCCGGAATTTTAACCGCTAAAAGACACTATGCTAATAAAAAAGAGGGCGATGGCGACTGTAGCAACTATGTTAATTTTTTTTAATAAAACATGCCAATGAATGAATCAGGTATATTTGGTTGCATGGATTATTTCGGCTTTTGTTAATTTAATTATAGTGCTGCAAAAAAGTTTAAAATTACCTTAGATAATACTGATTAGCGCTTATAAATATTGTGGTTTTCGGTTAGGATAAGACAGTTAATATCGACGTGTAAACCTCTGTTTAACGGCGTGATTTTATTAATATATTGTTATTGCAGGCTTTTTTGTTTGTGTTCAGCAGGCGTTGTTATGCGTGTCGGGCTTCCTGGCGTAACGACATCTGTTATTGCAGACTTTGTTTGAGATTCATCACATAACCGAAGTCTCAGTAATTAAAAATGCGTAGAGCTACGAACAAAATATTACTCAAATTTTTCGCACATTTGTCGCGAACGAGTGCTTTCACATGCAATGACGTTCTTCCAGTTGTCCTCCGCGGAATTTGTCCGCTCGGCACGAGGCTCATGGAATAGCCGGAAACCTGGATACAGCATCAACAAGGCAGGCCAGCATTACGCCTGTAAGTGAAGAAATATGATAAATGCAAATCGTCCGATACTGAATCTCGATCTCGATCTGCTGCGGACCTTCGTCGCCGTCGCCGATCTGAGCACCTTCGCGGCGGCCGCTGCCGCGGTATGTCGTACCCAGTCCGCCGTCAGTCAGCAGATGCAGCGCCTGGAGCAACTGGTAGGCAAAGAGCTTTTCGCCCGTCATGGGCGCAATAAATTACTGACCGAGCAGGGGATCCAACTGCTCAGCTACGCGCGCAAAATACTGCGCTTTAATGATGAGGCCTGCATGTCGCTGATGTTTGGCAGCCTGCAGGGGACGCTGACTATCGGCGCTTCCGATGAAACGGCGGATACCATCCTGCCTTACCTGCTCAACCGAATCGGCAGCTTCTATCCCAAACTGACGCTGGAAATAAAGGTCCTGAGCTACGCCGATATCGTCGCGAAGTTGGGCAGCGGCGAGATCGACCTGGCATTAACGACGCATCAAACCGGCGAATTTGACGTCCTGACGCTGCGTACCTCGCCGACGCTGTGGTACTGCGCCGCGGATTACGTACTGGCGCAGGGTGAATCCGTTCCGCTGGTGCTGCTCGAAGAGTCCGGGCCGTTTCGCGAAGATATCATCTCCGCGCTGAATGCCGCGCAGGTTCCCTGGCATTTGGCGCATGCCGCCAGTTCTTTAGCCGGGGTGAAAGCGGCGGTGAAAGCGGGCCTTGGCGTCACCGCACGTCCGGTAGAAATGATGAGTCCGGAGTTACGGGTACCGGGTAAAAGCGATGGCCTACCGGGCTTGCCTGATACCCACTATGTGCTGAGCTGCAATCCGCAGCGGGAAAACGAACTGGCGCAGGCGATTTTTCAGTCGCTGAGCCAGGACCATAATCCGTGGAACACGGAAACGCTGTATACCCCGGAAGGGGGAGACAGTTCTCTGGTTTCATAAAGCCGAATTATCATATATCGATCACAATAATCCGGTAACAAAATGTAAGTGTAAAAAAGAGCCGCCGATCGACAAAATGAGGTCAGAGGCTCTTTTTTTTTATATTTTACAAGGATTTTAAGCAGTTTAATAATTTATTGATCTATGAATCAATCAGTTAGCTTGAAAGCGGCTATTGTTTCCCCGTTTTTAGCTGCAGTTTCAATACTTCCTGCTAATGTTAAAAAACCGGACGGATTGTTGCCGTTTTCCAGATGTAATTAACAAAAGCGTGTCACAGATCAAGAAAATACCCCTACTTGGGGGGAGGAATCGCGGCCAAATCCTGTCAAAATAGATTGGCGAAATTGATTTACATCTAAAACGGACACGATTCAACAACACTAAATCCGAATGATATGCAAGGTTATTACGCAACAAAGGGCATTTAATGTTAATGAAAATATTCCAATGTAAATTAATGTAGTTAAAACTTTTGTTAAAGTTGACAAAAGGTTAAAGAAAGGGGTAAAAAGCCACGGCATTTGGGCTTCCTCATCAACCAGGGACGCTTTTTTTGCAAGGTCATTTTTTTATTCCTCCCGTGAAACGCTGTGGCGTTCATCTGCCATCAAGAGCAGAGGGTTTTGGCGCTACACTTTTTTGGTTAAGCAATGCGTATGTCAACATCCACTGAAGTCATCGCTCATCATTGGGCATTCGCTATATTTCTCATCATCGCTATCGGTCTGTGCTGCCTGATGCTCGTCGGCGGCTGGTACCTCGGCGGTCGCGCGCGCGCGCGTAGCAAAAACACGCCGTTTGAATCGGGGATCGACTCCGTTGGTTCGGCCCGCTTACGTCTTTCTGCGAAGTTTTATCTGGTCGCCATGTTCTTCGTTATCTTCGACGTGGAAGCCCTGTATCTCTACGCATGGTCAACATCCATTCGCGAAAGCGGCTGGGTTGGCTTTGTGGAAGCCGCAATTTTCATTTTAGTGCTACTGGCTGGTCTGGTTTACCTCGTTCGCATCGGCGCACTGGACTGGACGCCTGCGCGTTCCCGTCGCACGCTGGTTAACCCGGAAACAGACAGTCCCACTAACCGTCATATGCAGTAAAAGCGAGGCAATAAGATGGATTATACGCTCACCCGCATAGATCCTAACGGTGAGAACGACCGTTACCCCCTGCAAAAACAGGAGATCGTAACTGACCCCCTGGAGCAAGAAGTCAATAAAAGCGTGTATATGGGGAAACTCGAACACGCGCTGCATGACATGGTGAACTGGGGCCGTAAGAACTCGATTTGGCCGTACAACTTCGGCCTGTCTTGCTGCTATGTAGAAATGGTGACGTCATTCACTGCGGTGCATGACGTTGCGCGTTTTGGCGCGGAAGTACTGCGTGCCTCTCCGCGTCAGGCCGACCTGATGGTGGTCGCCGGTACCTGCTTCACCAAAATGGCCCCGGTTATTCAGCGCCTGTACGATCAGATGCTGGAGCCGAAGTGGGTTATCTCTATGGGCGCATGCGCTAACTCCGGCGGGATGTACGATATCTACTCCGTCGTTCAGGGCGTGGACAAGTTTATTCCGGTGGATGTTTACATCCCGGGCTGTCCGCCGCGTCCGGAAGCTTATATGCAGGCGCTGATGCTGCTGCAGGAATCCATTGGTAAAGAGCGCCGTCCTCTCTCATGGGTGGTTGGCGATCAGGGCGTCTATCGCGCCAATATGCAATCCGAGCGCGAGCGTAAACGCGGCGAACGAATTGCGGTGACCAATCTGCGGACTCCGGACGAGATTTAACTTGCGCCTGCGGGCGGGAACCAGACTTCGCAAATCAATCTACAAAAGCAGCGAAGCCTCGCCCGGCAGTCACCACGGACCTTTTGCAATGGTGAACAATATGACTGATTTAACCGCGCATGACGCCGCACCAGCCTGGCAAACCCGCGATCACCTTGATGACCCGGTGATCGGCGAACTGCGCAACCGTTTTGGGCCGGATGCCTTTACCGTTCAGCCTACCCGTACCGGCGTTCCGGTGGTGTGGGTGAAGCGCGAACAGCTGCTCGAGGTGGGTGATTTCCTGAAGAGATTGCCAAAACCTTACGTGATGCTGTTTGACCTGCACGGCATGGACGAACGTTTACGTACGCACCGCGATGGCTTGCCAGCCGCGGATTTTTCCGTTTTCTACCACCTGATCTCAGTAGACCGCAACCGCGATATCATGCTCAAGGTGGCGTTGTCTGAAAACGATCTGCATCTGCCGACCTTCACCAAACTGTTCCCTAACGCCAACTGGTATGAGCGTGAAACCTGGGAAATGTTTGGCGTAACCTTCGACGGTCACCCTAATCTGCGCCGCATCATGATGCCGCCGACCTGGGAAGGCCACCCGCTGCGTAAAGATTATCCGGCGCGCGCCACCGAATTCGATCCGTTTGAGCTGACCAAAGCCAAGCAGGATCTGGAAATGGAAGCGTTAACCTTCAAGCCGGAAGAGTGGGGTATGAAGCGCGGCACCGAAAACGAGGACTTTATGTTCCTCAACCTCGGCCCGAACCACCCGTCCGCTCACGGCGCATTCCGTATTATTCTGCAGTTGGATGGCGAAGAGATCGTCGACTGCGTGCCGGACATCGGCTACCACCACCGCGGCGCGGAGAAGATGGGCGAACGCCAGTCCTGGCACAGCTACATCCCGTACACCGACCGTATCGAATACCTCGGCGGCTGCGTCAATGAGATGCCGTACGTGCTGGCGGTGGAAAAACTGGCCGGGATCACCGTGCCGGATCGCGTGAACGTGATCCGCGTGATGCTGTCCGAACTGTTCCGCATCAACAGCCACCTGCTGTATATCTCGACCTTTATTCAGGACGTCGGCGCGATGACCCCGGTCTTCTTCGCCTTTACCGACCGTCAGAAAATCTACGATCTGGTCGAAGCGATCACCGGTTTCCGTATGCACCCGGCATGGTTCCGCATCGGCGGCGTCGCCCACGACCTGCCGCGCGGCTGGGATCGCCTGCTGCGTGAATTCCTTGAGTGGATGCCGAAGCGCCTGGATTCTTATGAGAAAGCCGCGCTGCGCAACACCATTCTGATTGGCCGTTCCAAAGGCGTTGCCGCCTACACCGCAAAAGAAGCGCTGGAGTGGGGCACCACTGGCGCAGGTCTGCGCGCGACCGGTATTGGCTTCGACGTGCGTAAATGGCGTCCTTATTCTGGCTACGAAAACTTCGACTTTGAAATCCCGACCGGCGGCGGCGTTTCCGACTGCTACACCCGCGTGATGCTGAAAGTGGAAGAGCTGCGCCAGAGCCTGCGCATTCTCCAGCAGTGCCTCGATAATATGCCGGAAGGCCCGTTCAAAGCGGATCACCCGCTGACTACGCCGCCGCCGAAAGAGCGCACGCTGCAGCACATTGAGACCCTGATTACGCACTTCCTGCAGGTTTCCTGGGGCCCGGTGATGCCGGCCAACGAATCCTTCCAGATGGTTGAAGCGACTAAGGGGATTAACAGTTACTACCTGACCAGCGACGGCAGCACCATGAGCTACCGTACCCGTATTCGTACCCCGAGCTATGCGCACCTGCAGCAGATCCCGGCGGCGATCCGCGGCAGCCTGGTATCCGACCTTATCGTCTATCTGGGTAGTATCGATTTTGTTATGTCAGACGTGGACCGCTAATTATGCACGAGAATCAACAACCACAAACCGAGGCTTTTGAGCTGAGTGCGGCAGAGCGTGAGGCTATTGAGCACGAAAAGCACCACTACGAAGACCCGCGTGCGGCGTCCATCGAAGCGCTGAAAATTGTTCAAAAACAGCGCGGCTGGGTGCCGGATGGCGCGATCTACGCGATCGCCGATGTGCTGGGGATCCCGGCAAGCGATGTCGAAGGTGTGGCGACATTCTACAGCCAGATCTTCCGCCAGCCGGTTGGCCGTCACGTGATCCGCTACTGCGACAGCGTGGTGTGCCATATCACCGGTTTCCAGGGGATCCAGTCGGCTATCGAGAAAAAGCTGGACATCAAACCGGGTCAAACCACCTTTGATGGCCGCTTCACGCTGCTGCCGACCTGTTGCCTTGGCAACTGCGACAAGGGGCCGACCATGATGATTGATGACGACACGCACAGTTATCTGACGCCGGAAGCGATTCCTGACCTCCTGGAGCGGTATAAATGAAAACCATTATTCGTACTGCCGAAACGCATCCATTAACCTGGCGTCTGCGCGATGACAAGCAGCCGGTGTGGCTGGACGAGTATCGCAGCAAAAACGGTTATGAAGGGGCGCGCAAGGCCTTAAGCGGCATGGCGCCTGATGAAATCGTCAATGCGGTAAAAGACGCCGGCCTGAAAGGGCGCGGCGGCGCGGGCTTTTCCACCGGTCTGAAGTGGAGCCTGATGCCGAAAGACGAGTCCATGAACATCCGTTACCTGCTGTGTAATGCCGATGAAATGGAACCGGGTACCTATAAAGACCGTCTGCTGATGGAACAGCTGCCGCACCTGCTGGTGGAAGGCATGCTGATCTCCGCCTTTGCGCTGAAGGCCTACCGTGGTTACATCTTCCTGCGCGGCGAATATATCGAAGCGGCGCAGCATCTGCGTCGTGCGATTGCCGAAGCTACCGAAGCGGGCCTGTTGGGGAAAAACATCCTCGGTACCGGTTTTGACTTCGAGCTGTTCGTGCACACCGGGGCAGGGCGCTATATCTGCGGTGAAGAGACGGCGCTTATCAACTCGCTGGAAGGCCGTCGCGCTAACCCGCGCTCCAAGCCGCCGTTCCCGGCGAGCTCCGGCGTATGGGGCAAACCGACCTGCGTCAACAACGTTGAAACCCTGTGCAACGTCCCTGCCATCCTCGCCAACGGCGTGGAGTGGTACCAGAATATTTCAACCAGCAAAGATGCCGGCACCAAGCTGATGGGCTTCTCCGGGCGCGTGAAGAATCCGGGCGTCTGGGAACTGCCGTTCGGCACCACCGCGCGCGAGATCCTCGAAGATTACGCCGGCGGCATGCGCGATGGCCTGAAGTTTAAAGCCTGGCAGCCGGGCGGCGCCGGTACCGACTTCCTGACCGAAGCGCACCTCGATTTGCCGATGGAGTTTGAAAGCATTGGTAAAGCAGGTAGCCGTCTGGGCACCGCGCTGGCGATGGCCGTCGACCACGAGATCGGCATGGTTCCGCTGGTGCGCAACCTCGAAGAATTTTTTGCCCGCGAATCCTGCGGCTGGTGTACGCCTTGCCGCGACGGCCTGCCGTGGAGCGTGAAGATCCTGCGCGCCCTGGAGCGCGGCGAAGGCCAGCCTGGCGATATCGAAACTCTTGAGCAACTGTGTCGATTCCTCGGGCCGGGTAAAACCTTCTGCGCGCACGCGCCGGGCGCGGTTGAACCGCTGCAGAGCGCTATCAAATATTTCCGCGAAGAATTCGAGGCTGGCATTAAGCAGCAGTTCAGCAATACCCATGCAATTAACGGTATTCAGCCGAACCTGCTTAAGACGCGCTGGTAATCTAAAGGTTTTTTATTTTTGGAAGCACGCAAATGGCTACGATTCATGTAGACGGCAAAGAATACGAGGTCAACGGAGCGGACAACCTGCTAGAGGCTTGTCTCTCTCTTGGTCTTGATATTCCATACTTTTGCTGGCACCCGGCGCTAGGGAGCGTCGGTGCTTGCCGCCAGTGTGCGGTGAAGCAATATCAGAACGCGGAAGACACGCGTGGTCGCCTGGTGATGTCCTGTATGACTCCGGCATCTGACGGTACCTTTATTTCTATTGACGACGGCGAAGCGAAGCAGTTCCGCGAAAGCGTGGTGGAGTGGCTGATGACCAACCACCCGCACGACTGCCCGGTCTGCGAGGAGGGGGGCAACTGCCACCTGCAGGATATGACGGTCATGACCGGTCATAGCTTCCGCCGCTATCGTTTCACCAAGCGTACCCACCGCAACCAGGATTTGGGGCCATTTATTTCTCACGAAATGAACCGCTGCATCGCCTGCTACCGCTGCGTTCGCTACTATAAAGATTATGCCGACGGCACCGATCTGGGCGTTTATGGCGCTCATGACAACGTCTACTTCGGCCGCCCGGAAGATGGCACGCTGGAAAGCGAATTCTCCGGTAACCTGGTTGAAGTCTGCCCGACCGGCGTCTTCACCGATAAAACGCACTCCGAGCGTTACAACCGTAAGTGGGACATGCAGTTTGCGCCGAGCATCTGCCAGCAGTGTTCCATTGGCTGTAACATCAGCCCTGGCGAACGCTATGGCGAGCTGCGTCGTATCGAAAACCGTTATAACGGCACCGTTAACCGCTACTTCCTCTGCGACCGCGGTCGTTTCGGCTATGGCTACGTAAACCTCAAAGATCGTCCGCGTCAGCCGGTTCAGCGCCGCGGCGACGATCTGATCGCCCTCAACGCCGAACAGGCGATGCAGGGGGCGGCGGATATCCTGCGTCAGTCGAAGAAAGTCATTGGTATCGGTTCTCCGCGCGCCAGCATTGAAAGCAACTTCGCGCTGCGTGAGCTGGTCGGTAGCGAAAACTTCTATACAGGCATCGCTAAAGGCGAACAAGCGCGCCTGCAGATGATGCTCAAAGTGCTGCGTGAAGGCGGGATCCATACCCCGACGCTGCGCGATATCGAATCCTACGATGCGGTGCTGGTGCTGGGCGAAGATATTACCCAGACCGGTGCGCGCGTTGCCCTGGCGGTACGCCAGGCGGTGAAAGGGAAAGCACGCGAAATGGCGGCGGCGCAGAAAGTGGCCGACTGGCAGATTGCGGCGATTCTCAACATCGGACAGCGCGCCAAGCATCCGTTATTCGTCACTAATATCGACGACACTCGCCTCGATGACATCGCGGCGTGGACCTATCGCGCGCCGGTGGAAGATCAGGCGCGTCTGGGCTTTGCTATCGCCCATGCGCTGGATGACAGCGCGCCGGCGGTTGATGGCCTGAGCCATGACCTGCAGGGTAAAGTTGATGTGATCGTTCAGGCGCTGGCTGGGGCGAAAAAACCGCTGATTATCTCCGGCACTAACGCCGGCAGCATGGAAATCATTCAGGCTGCCGCCAACGTGGCGAAAGCGTTGAAAGGCCGCGGCGCCGATGTTGGCGTGACTATGGTCGCCCGCGCGGTGAACAGCGTTGGCCTGGGCATGATCGGCGGCGGCTCACTTGAAGAGGCGCTGGACGAACTGGAAAGCGGTGCCGCAGATGCGGTTATCGTGCTGGAAAACGACCTGCACCGTCATGCTTCCGCCGCGCGCGTCGACGCTGCGCTTGCGAAAGCGCCGTTGGTGATGGTGGTTGACCATCAGCGCACCGCGATTATGGACAAAGCGCACCTGGTGCTCTCCGCGGCAAGCTTTGCGGAAAGCGACGGTACCGTGGTGAACAACGAAGGCCGCGCCCAGCGCTTCTTCCAGGTTTACGACCCGGCTTACTACGACGCGAAAACCGTGATGCTGGAAAGCTGGCGCTGGCTGCATTCGCTGCACAGCACCGTCAACAACCGTCAGGTTGACTGGACGCAGCTGGACCACGTCATTGATGCGGCGATTGCCGCCCTGCCGCAGCTGGCGGGCATTAAAGATGCCGCGCCGGATGCGACCTTCCGCATTCGCGGCCAGAAGCTGGCGCGTGAACCGCACCGCTACAGCGGCCGCACGGCGATGCGCGCCAATATCAGCGTGCACGAACCGCGTCAGCCGCAGGATAAAGACACCATGTTCGCCTTCTCAATGGAAGGGAACAACCAGCCGTCCGCGCCGCGTTCGCAGATCCCGTTCGCCTGGGCGCCGGGCTGGAACTCCCCGCAGGCATGGAACAAATTCCAGGATGAAGTGGGCGGTAAACTGCGCCACGGCGATCCGGGCGTGCGTCTGATTGAAGCTTCCGCCAGCGGGCTGGAGTACTTCACGGCGGTTCCGGCCAGCTTCCACGCGGAAGAGGGCAAATGGCGTATCGCGCCTTACTACCACCTGTTTGGCAGCGATGAGCTGTCTCAGCGCTCTCCGGTGTTCCAGAACCGGATGCCTGAGCCGTACATCAAGCTGAACCCGGCGGATGCCGCAAAGCTTGGCGTCAACGCCGGGGCGATGGTTTCCTTCAGCGTAGAAGGCCAGACGCTGAGTCTGCCGCTGGTTATTTCTGAAGGGCTGGCCGCGGGACAGGTTGGCTTACCGATGGGCATGCCGGGCATCGCGCCGGTACTGGCCGGGGCGCGTATTGATTCACTGCAGGAGGCGCAAGCATGAGTTGGTTAACGCCGGATCTTATCGACATTCTGTTAAGCATCCTGAAGGCCGTGGTCATTCTGCTGGTGGTCGTCACCTGCGGCGCGTTCATGAGCTTCGGCGAGCGTCGTCTGCTCGGCCTGTTCCAGAACCGCTACGGACCTAACCGCGTGGGCTGGGGCGGTTCGCTGCAGCTGGTCGCCGACATGATCAAGATGTTCTTCAAAGAGGACTGGATCCCGCGCTTCTCCGATCGCGTGATCTTTACTCTGGCGCCGGTTATCGCCTTTACCTCGCTGCTGCTGGCCTTTGCTATCGTGCCGGTTAGCCCGTCGTGGGTGGTCGCCGACCTGAACATCGGTATTCTGTTCTTCCTGATGATGGCAGGCCTGGCGGTTTACGCGGTCCTGTTCGCTGGTTGGTCGAGCAACAACAAATACTCGCTGCTGGGGGCGATGCGTGCTTCCGCACAAACGTTGAGCTACGAAGTGTTCCTTGGTCTCTCCCTGATGGGCGTGGTGGCGCAGGCGGGGTCATTCAACATGACCGATATCGTCAACAACCAGGCGCATCTGTGGAACGTCATCCCGCAGTTCTTCGGCTTCGTGACTTTCGCCATCGCCGGCGTGGCGGTGTGTCACCGTCACCCGTTTGACCAGCCGGAAGCGGAGCAGGAACTGGCCGATGGTTACCACATTGAATATTCCGGTATGAAATTCGGTCTGTTCTTCGTCGGTGAATACATCGGGATTGTCACCGTTTCAGCGCTGATCGTTACGCTGTTCTTCGGCGGCTGGAATGGCCCGTGGTTACCGCCTTTCATCTGGTTCGCGCTGAAAACCGCGTTCTTCATGATGATGTTCATTTTGATCCGCGCATCATTACCGCGTCCGCGTTATGACCAGGTAATGTCCTTTGGCTGGAAGGTATGCCTGCCGTTAACGCTGGTCAACTTGTTGGTAACGGCGGCTGTCATTCTCTGGCAGGCGCAATAAGGGGTGAATTGAACATGACCTTAAAAGAATTATTGGTAGGGTTCGGCACCCAGGTCCGCAGTATTTGCATGATCGGGATGCACGCCTTCGCCAAACGTGAAACTCAGATGTACCCGGAAGAGCCGGTATATCTGCCGCCGCGCTATCGTGGCCGTATCGTGCTGACGCGCGATCCGGACGGTGAAGAGCGCTGCGTTGCCTGTAACCTGTGTGCGGTAGCCTGCCCGGTTGGCTGTATTTCTCTGCAGAAAGCAGAGACCAAAGACGGCCGCTGGTACCCGGAGTTCTTCCGCATCAACTTCTCACGCTGCATTTTCTGCGGCCTGTGCGAAGAAGCGTGCCCGACCACGGCGATTCAGTTGACCCCGGACTTCGAACTGGGCGAATACAAACGTCAGGATCTGGTGTACGAAAAAGAGGATCTGCTGATTTCCGGTCCGGGCAAATACCCGGAATATAACTTCTACCGGATGGCGGGTATGGCAATCGACGGCAAAGATAAGGGCGAAGCGGAAAACGAAGCTAAGCCAATCGACGTCAAGAGCCTGTTACCGTAAGGAGAGGGGCAATGGAATTCGCTTTTTATATCTGTGGCCTGATAGCCATCCTCGCAACCTTGCGGGTCGTCACCCACACCAATCCGGTGCACGCGTTGTTGTACCTGATCATTTCGCTGTTAGCGATTGCCGGGGTGTTTTTCTCGCTGGGCGCTTACTTCGCCGGTGCGCTGGAAATCATCGTTTACGCCGGGGCCATTATGGTGCTGTTCGTGTTCGTGGTGATGATGCTCAACCTGGGCGGCACCGAGATCGAACAGGAACGCAAATGGCTGCAGCCGGGGATCTGGATTGGCCCGGCCATCCTTTCCGCGGTGCTGCTGGTAGTTATCGTTTACGCCATCCTGGGCATTAATGACCAGGGTATCGACGGCGCGGCGATCAACGCCAAAGAAGTGGGTATTGCGCTGTTTGGGCCGTACGTCCTGGCGGTGGAGCTGGCCTCCATGCTGCTGCTGGCGGGCCTGGTTGTCGCCTTCCACATTGGCCGCGAAGAGCGCGCCGGTGAGGTGCTGAGCAACCGCGTGAATGACAGCGACAAAAGAAAAACGGAGGAACACGCATGATCCCCTTAACACATGGACTGATCCTCGCCGCCATCCTGTTTGTGCTCGGCCTGACTGGTCTTGTGATCCGCCGCAATCTGCTATTTATGCTGATTAGCCTGGAAATCATGATTAACGCCGCCGCGCTGGCATTCGTGGTCGCGGGAAGCTACTGGGGCCAGACTGATGGTCAGATTATGTATATCCTCGCCATCAGCCTCGCGGCTGCGGAAGCGAGTATCGGTCTGGCGCTGCTGCTGCAGCTCCATCGTCGCCGCCAGAACCTGAACATCGATTCAGTAAGTGAGTTGCGTGGATGAACATGCTTGCCTTAACCATTCTTCTGCCATTGATTGGCTTTGTGCTGCTGGCCTTCTCCCGCGGACGCTGGTCGGAAAATCTTTCCGCCACCGTTGGGATGGGGTCGGTAGGCCTGGCGGCGCTGGTGACGGCGTACGTCGGCGTCGACTTTTTCGCTAACGGCAAACAGGCGGTCAGCGTACCACTGTGGAACTGGATGTCGGTCGGTGATTTCAACATCGGCTTCAACCTGGTGCTGGATGGCCTGTCTCTGACTATGCTCTCCGTGGTAACCGGCGTCGGCTTCCTGATCCACATGTTTGCCTCCTGGTACATGCGCGGCGAAGAGGGCTACTCTCGCTTCTTCGCTTACACCAACCTGTTTATCGCCAGCATGGTCGTTCTGGTGCTGGCCGATAACCTGCTGTTGATGTACCTGGGTTGGGAAGGCGTGGGTCTCTGTTCGTACCTGCTGATCGGCTTCTATTACACCGATCCGAAGAACAACGCCGCGGCGATGAAAGCGTTCGTGGTCACCCGCGTCGGCGACGTGTTCCTCGCCTTCGCGCTGTTCATTCTTTATAACGAATTGGGCACCCTGAACTTCCGTGAAATGGTTGAGCTGGCGCCGCAGCACTTCGCAAACGGCAGCACCACGCTGCAGTGGGCGACGCTGATGCTGCTCGGCGGCGCGGTCGGTAAATCCGCTCAGTTGCCGCTGCAAACGTGGCTTGCCGATGCGATGGCGGGCCCAACGCCGGTCTCTGCGCTGATCCACGCGGCTACCATGGTGACCGCGGGCGTGTACCTGATTGCCCGTACCCACGGCCTGTTCCTGATGACGCCGGAAGTGCTGCATCTGGTCGGTATCGTTGGCGCAATCACGCTGGTGCTGGCGGGCTTCGCCGCGCTGGTGCAGACCGACATCAAACGTGTGCTGGCTTACTCGACCATGAGCCAGATTGGCTACATGTTCCTCGCGCTGGGCGTGCAGGCATGGGACGCAGCGATCTTCCACCTGATGACGCACGCGTTCTTTAAAGCGCTGCTGTTCCTGTCGTCCGGTTCGGTGATCCTCGCCTGCCATCATGAACAGAACATCTTCAAGATGGGCGGCCTGCGCAAATCCATTCCGCTGGTTTATGTCTGCTTCCTGGTGGGGGGCGCGGCGCTGTCCGCTCTGCCGCTTATCACCGCAGGCTTCTTCAGTAAGGATGAGATTCTGGCTGGCGCGATGGCCAACGGTCATATCAATCTGATGGTAGCGGGCCTGGTCGGCGCCTTTATGACCTCGCTGTATACCTTCCGTATGATTTTCATCGTGTTCCACGGTAAAGAGCAAATTCACGCGCATGCAGGGAAGGGGATTACCCACCATCTGCCGCTGATTGTGCTGCTGATTCTGTCCACCTTCGTTGGCGCGCTGATTGTGCCGCCGCTGGAAGGCGTACTGCCACAGACCACTGAGCTCGCTCACGGTAGCGTGATGACGCTGGAAATGACCTCCGGGATTATCGCTATCGCCGGCATCCTGATCGCCGCATGGCTGTGGCTGGGCAAACGTACGCTGGTGACTTCCATCGCCAACAGCGCGCCTGGCCGCTTCTTCGGCACCTGGTGGTTCCATGCCTGGGGCTTCGACTGGTTATACGACAAAGTGTTCGTCAAACCATTCCTCGGCATTGCCTGGCTGCTGAAGAGCGATCCGCTGAACTCGTTGATGAATATCCCGGCGATTCTGTCCCGCTTCGCAGGCAAAGGTCTGCTGGTGAGCGAGAACGGCTATCTGCGCTGGTATGTGGCTTCAATGAGCATTGGCGCGGTGGTGGTGCTGGCTCTGCTGATGGTACTGCGTTGATTTGAGCGCGCGGTTTTGCCCGGTGGCGCTTTGCTTACCGGGCCTACGAAACCGTAGGTCGGGTAAGCGAATCGCCACCCGACACAACAAATCGCCCTCAAACGTGAATGTAGTCGAATTCGTTGAAAATCGGTCCTGAACGGGACTTTAACAAGGAATAAAAATCGCCATGTTATTACCCTGGCTAATATTAATCCCCTTTATTGGCGGCTTCCTGTGCTGGCAGACTGAACGCTTTGGCGTGAAACTGCCGCGCTGGATCGCGCTGATTACCATGGGACTGACGCTGGTGCTTGGCCTGCAGCTGTGGATGCAGGGCGGCTATTCTCTGACGCAATCCGCGGGGATTCCGCAGTGGCAGTCGGAATTCGTGCTGCCGTGGATCCCACGTTTCGGCATTAGCATCCATCTGGCGATTGACGGTCTGTCGCTGCTGATGGTGGTGCTGACCGGCCTGCTCGGCGTGTTGGCGGTGCTCTGTTCCTGGCGCGAAATCGAAAAGTACCAGGGCTTCTTCCACCTCAACCTGATGTGGATCCTGGGCGGCGTCATCGGGGTATTCCTCGCCATCGACATGTTCCTGTTCTTCTTCTTCTGGGAAATGATGTTGGTGCCGATGTACTTCCTGATCGCGCTGTGGGGGCACAAAGCCTCTGACGGTAAAACGCGTATCACGGCGGCCACCAAGTTCTTCATCTATACCCAGGCGAGCGGTCTGGTGATGCTGATCGCCATTCTGGCGCTGGCATTCGTCCACTTCAACGCCACCGGCGTGTGGACCTTCAACTATGAAGAGCTGCTGAAAACTCCGATGTCTCACGGCGTGGAATACATGCTGATGCTCGGCTTCTTCATCGCCTTCGCGGTGAAAATGCCGGTAGTACCGCTGCACGGCTGGCTACCGGACGCCCACTCCCAGGCGCCGACGGCCGGTTCCGTCGACCTCGCGGGCATCTTGCTGAAAACCGCGGCCTACGGTCTGCTGCGCTTTGCGCTGCCGCTGTTCCCGAACGCCTCCGCCGAGTTTGCGCCAATCGCCATGTGGCTGGGCGTGATCGGTATCTTCTACGGCGCGTGGATGGCCTTCGCCCAGACCGATATCAAACGTCTGATTGCTTACACCTCCGTTTCCCACATGGGCTTCGTGCTGATTGCTATCTACACCGGTAGCCAGCTGGCTTATCAAGGGGCGGTGATTCAGATGATTGCCCACGGTCTGTCCGCGGCGGGTCTGTTCATTCTGTGCGGCCAGCTGTACGAACGTCTGCACACCCGCGATATGCGCCAGATGGGCGGCTTGTGGAGCAAAATTAAATGGCTGCCGGCGATGTCGATGTTCTTCGCTGTCGCCACCCTGGGGATGCCGGGCACCGGTAACTTTGTCGGCGAATTTATGATTCTGTTCGGCAGCTATAAAGTGGTGCCGGTGATTACCGTTATCTCGACCTTTGGTCTGGTATTCGCTTCCGTTTACTCGCTGTCGATGCTGCATCGCGCCTACTTCGGTAAGGCGAAAAGCGAAATCGCGACGAAAGAGCTGCCGGGGATGTCCCTGCGTGAACTGTCTATCATCCTGCTGCTGGTGGTGCTGCTGGTGCTGTTGGGCTTCTTCCCGCAGCCGATTCTCGACACCTCGCATGCTGCGATGAGCAACATTCAGCAGTGGTTTGTTAATTCTGTTTCTACTACAAGGCCGTAATTCGCCATGACAATAACTCCACAACAACTGATCGCACTGCTACCGCTGCTGATCGTCGGCTTGACGGTGGTGGTTGTGATGCTCTCCATTGCGTGGCGACGCAATCATTTTCTCAATGCCACGTTGTCGGTTCTCGGACTAAACGCCGCGCTGGTCTCGCTCTGGTTTGTTGGTCAGAACGGGGCGATGGACGTCACCCCGCTGATCCGCGTTGACGGTTACTCGATGCTCTATACCGGGCTGGTGCTGTTGGCGAGCCTCGCGACCTGTACTTTCGCCTACCCATGGCTTGAGGGTTACAAGGACAATAAAGAAGAGTTCTACCTGCTGGTGCTGATCGCCGCGCTGGGTGGCATTCTGCTGGCCGGCGCCAATCACCTGGCCTCGTTGTTCCTCGGTATCGAATTGATTTCGCTGCCGTTGTTCGGCCTGGTCGGTTACGCCTTCCGCCAGAAACGTTCGCTGGAAGCGAGCATCAAATACACCATCCTCTCCGCGGCAGCCTCGTCTTTCCTGCTGTTCGGTATGGCGCTGGTGTATGCGAATTCCGGTAACCTGTCCTTCCTCGCGCTGGGCAAGAGCCTGGCTGACAACGCGCTGCACGAGCCGCTTCTGCTGGCGGGCCTCGGTCTGATGATCGTCGGTCTTGGCTTTAAACTGTCGCTGGTGCCGTTCCACCTGTGGACGCCGGATGTATACCAGGGCGCGCCTGCGCCGGTATCCACCTTCCTGGCGACCGCCAGCAAGATTGCCATCTTCGGCGTGGTGATGCGTCTGTTCCTGTACATGCCGGTGGGCGACAGCGAAGCGGTACGTGTGGTGCTGGGCCTGATCGCCTTCGCCTCTATCATCTTCGGTAACCTGATGGCGCTGAGCCAGACCAACATTAAGCGTCTGCTCGGTTACTCTTCCATCTCACACCTCGGCTATCTGCTGGTGGCGTTAATCGCCCTGCAGAGCGGCGAAATGTCGATGGAAGCCGTTGGCGTCTATCTGGCCGGTTATCTGTTCAGCAGCCTCGGCGCGTTCGGCGTGGTCAGCCTGATGTCCAGCCCGTACCGCGGTCCGGATGCTGACTCGCTGTTCTCCTACCGCGGTCTGTTCTGGCACCGTCCGATCCTGTCGGCGGTAATGACGGTGATGATGCTGTCGCTGGCCGGTATCCCGATGACCCTCGGCTTTATCGGTAAGTTCTACGTGCTGGCCGTCGGTGTGCATGCGCACCTGTGGTGGCTGGTTGCCGCGGTGGTGATTGGTTCGGCGATTGGTCTCTACTACTATCTGCGCGTTGCCGTCAGCTTGTACCTGAGCGCCCCGGAGCAACTGAACCGCGATGCGCCGTCAAACTGGCAGTACAGCGCCGGTGGTATCGTAGTGCTGATCTCCGCGCTGCTGGTGCTGGTGCTCGGCGTGTGGCCGCAGCCGCTGATTAGTATCGTGCAGCTGGCGACGCCGCTGATGTAATCTGCGCTATAAATAAAAAAACCGCCGACTTGTCGGCGGTTTTTTTATGCCTGCGGTTTACGCCAGCCGATAGACCATAAAATCCTCCGCCAGTAGCGTATTGGCGAAAATCTCCCGGCATTCCGCCAGCATACGCAGGCAGCCTTCGGCATCGTAGCGCGAGCTAAAGTGGGTGGCGATTAGCGTGCCAACCCCCGCTTCTTTGGCAAGCGCCGCGGTTTGCTGACTGGAAGAGTGGCCACGGCTATTGGCTTTCTCCGCCATCGCCTGCTCAAGGGTGGTTTCGTGGACCATCACATCCGCGCCGCGCGCCATCTCCAGCGCCTGCCGGCAGGGGGCGGTATCGCCAAAAATGGCCAGCGTTTTACCCGGCGTCGATGGTCCCAGATAGCGGCTACCGTCGATGACCCGGCCATCTTCCAGTTCAACACGCTGGCCGAGCTTGAGCTTATGGAACAGCGGCCCCGGACGCACGCCATCGGCAATCAGTTGGGCGGCATCGAGCGTTCCGGGCTTGTCATGCTGTTCGATGCGGTAGCCGTAGCACTCCACCGGATGACTGAGCGGGTACGCGCTGACCCGATAGCCATCTTCGTCGAAGACCAGGCCGGGGCCGACTTCGATGATAGTGAGCGGATAATCGGTCCACGAGCCGCTCAGGCGCAGTGCGGTTTCGATAAATTCTTTAATCCCTTTTGGCCCGAAAACCGTCAGCGGCAGCGAATTTCCCTGCATCGAGCGGCTGCACAACAGGCCGGGCAGGCCGAACAGATGATCGCCGTGCAGGTGAGTGATGAAAATTTTATTCAGTTTGCCTGGGTGGTAAGGGGTATGGAGAAACTGATGCTGGGTGCCTTCGCCGCAGTCAAACAACCACATTTCAGCGCTGGTGGGTTGTTGCAAATTCAGTATTATCGACGTCATATTACGCGTACGGGTCGGCACGCCGGCGGATGTCCCCAAAAATGTTAATTCCATCGTCCAGTGTCCTCAGGCGAGTGGTAAAGCATCAGTATATCAATAAGGAGTCATAAATGATGACCTGGCAGGATTTACATCACAGCGAGCTCACCGTTGCTCAACTGTACGCCTTGCTGAAGCTGCGCAGCGCGGTGTTTGTCGTCGAACAACGCTGCGTCTATCAGGATATCGACGGCGATGATTTAGTCGGTGAGAACCGTCATCTGCTCGGCTGGCGCGACGGAGAGCTGGTGGCCTACGCGCGGATCCTCAAAAGCGAAGAGGAGTTCGAACCGGTGGTGATCGGTCGGGTTATCGTTAGCCCGTCCGTGCGCGGCGAGAAGCTGGGCTACCAGCTGATAGAGCAGGCGCTGGCCAGCTGCCGGCAGAACTGGCCGCAGAAGGCGATTTATCTTGGGGCGCAGGCGCATCTGCAGAAATTTTATGCCAGCTTTGGTTTTGTGCCGGTGACGGAGGTATACGATGAGGACGGTATTGCCCATATCGGTATGGCGCGTGACATCACAACTCATTAAGAAGCTAAATAGTAATAGCGTATCGCTATCAATTATCTATACTTTTCCTCCTGTAGCGAATCCAGTGGCTGGCGTTCGCCGGGCCTGTTAAGGTTCGCTCCCTCATGATGGGTACTGCTATTTATCGCAGCTACCCTTTATAATGTGGGGTTTTTAATTTCGTGGAGGTTCGCGTGCTGTCTGTTTCCACCGCGCTGGAAAGCCTGCTGGGCTGCCTGGCTGAAGATTTCCCTCCGTCACCCGGCACGCGAATTTTTGATATCCCATTCCCGTTAAACGACGCCTTCGACCCGTTACTGTGGTGCGCGCATCAGCCGTGCTGGCCGCAATTCTACTGGCAGCAGCGTAACGGCGATGAAGAGCTGGCGGCGCTGGGGGCAGTAACCACCTTTGCCTCTTTGTCCGCGGCACATGATTTTTTATGCGCGCAGGGGCGGGAAGATCTGCGCATCAGCGGGCTGAATGCGTTCGATCCGCTGCAGGGTCATCTGTTTCTGCCGCGGCTGGAGTGGCGCCGCCTGGGCGGCAAAGCGACTTTACGGCTGGTGGTACACAGTGTGACCTCGCTGCAAGACGACGCGGCCGCCGCGCGGGCGTTTCTCCAATCATTAAATAGCGAGCAGGCGACGGCGGCATCGATGCCGCCGCTGCAAAGCGAGCAGCATGCGCCGGAATACCCGCAGTGGCGCGAGCTGATTACGCAGGCGACGCAGGTAATCGGCGCCGGCGAAATGGATAAGGTTGTGCTGGCGCGGGTCACGGATTTACGCTTTAGCGCGCCGCTGCAGGCGTTTGCCATTATGGCGGCCAGTCGGCGCAGCAATCTTAACTGTTTTCACTTCCTGATGGCCTTTAGCCCACAGCAGGCGTTTCTCGGCTCCACGCCGGAACGGCTGTGGCGGCGACGCGGCGCGCTGCTGCGCACCGAAGCGCTGGCGGGCACCGTCGCTAATCATCACGATGACGCCCGGGCGCAGCAGTTGGCCGATTGGCTAATGAAAGACGATAAAAACCAGCGGGAAAATATGCTGGTGGTGGAGGATATCTGCCAGCGTTTGCAGGGCGAGTCGCCGACGCTTGACGTTCTGCCGCCGCAGGTCGTACGCCTGCGTAAGGTGCAGCATCTCCGGCGCTGTATCTGGTGCGAACTGGCTGAGCCTGACGACAGCCGCTGTCTGCTGCAGCTGCAGCCTACCGCCGCGGTGGCGGGGCTGCCGCGCCAGGCGGCGCTGGCGTTCATCCGCCGCCATGAGCCTTTCACCCGCGAATGGTATGCCGGCTCCGCAGGTTATCTTTCACTGGCGCAAAGCGAGTTTTGCGTGGCGCTGCGTTCGGCAAAAGTCGAAAACGACACTCTGAGGCTGTATGCCGGGGCCGGTATTGTCAGCGGATCTGACCCGCAGCAGGAGTGGCAAGAAATAGAAAATAAAGCGGCGGGATTACGAACGTTATTACTTTCAGAAACGTAGAGAGACGACGTATATCAAAACGGCGCAACTCTGCCTTATCTATACTTAGCATCAATATTTGATACCGGACAATTTCATGTCAGTAAGCGCATTTAACCGACGCTGGGCGGCGGTGATCCTTGAAGCTTTAACCCGCCACGGCGTGCAGCACATTTGCATTGCCCCAGGCTCGCGCTCGACGCCCTTAACCCTGGCGGCGGCGGAAAACCGCGCTTTTATTCATCATACTCATTTTGACGAACGTGGTCTTGGCCACCTGGCGCTGGGACTGGCGAAGGCCAGCCGCCAGCCGGTGGCGGTGATTGTGACCTCCGGAACCGCAACTGCGAATCTCTATCCGGCGCTGATTGAAGCGGGCCTGACGGGTGAAAAACTGATCCTGCTGACCGCCGACCGCCCGCCGGAGCTTATCGACTGCGGCGCCAATCAGGCCATCCGCCAACCGGGAATGTTTGCTTCTCATCCTGCGCAGACCGTTTCTTTACCGCGTCCTTCGCAGGATATTTCCGCCCGCTGGTTGGTCTCGACCATCGATCAGTCGCTGGGCGAGCTGCATGCCGGCGGGGTACATATCAACTGCCCGTTCGCTGAGCCCCTGTATGGCGATATGGACGATACCGGGCTAGAGTGGCAACAGCAGCTCGGCGACTGGTGGCAGAGCGATAAGCCCTGGCTGCGTCAGGCGCTGCAGATGGAGAGTGAGAAACAGCGCGACTGGTTCTTCTGGCGGCAAAAACGCGGCGTAGTGGTCGCGGGCAGGATGAGCGCCGCGGAAGGTAAAAAAGTGGCTGAATGGGCGCAGACACTCGGCTGGCCGCTGATTGGCGATGTCCTGTCGCAGACCGGGCAGCCGTTGCCGTGCGCCGACCTGTGGCTGGGCAACGGTAAAGCGGTCAGCGAACTTGCGCAGGCGCAAATCGTCGTGCAACTCGGTAGCAGTCTGACCGGCAAACGCGTGCTCCAGTGGCAGGCGACCTGCGAGCCGGATGAATACTGGCTGGTGGATAATCTGCGCGGTCGCCTCGATCCGGCGCAGCACCGCGGTCGCCGTCTGCTCTCAAGCGTTGAACGTTGGCTCGAACTGCATCCGGCGGAGAAACGTCAGCCGTGGGCGACGGTGATCCCGCAGCTTGCCGGGCAGGCGTGGCAGGCCGCGGTCGCCAGCAACGAGCCTTTTGGCGAAGCGCAGCTGGCGCAGCGCATTCGGCGCTATTTGCCGGATCAGGGACAGCTGTTTGTTGGCAACAGTTTAGTGGTACGCCTGATAGACGCGCTGGGGCAACTGCCGGCGGGTTATCCGGTCTACAGTAATCGCGGCGCCAGCGGCATCGATGGCCTATTGGCGACCGCCGCCGGCGTGCAGCGGGCGAGCGCCCGGCCTACGCTTGCGATCGTCGGCGATCTTTCGGCGTTATACGATCTCAACTCGCTGGCCCTGCTGCGCCAGGCGTCGGCGCCGCTGGTGCTGATCGTGGTCAATAATAACGGCGGGCAGATTTTCTCTATGCTGCCGACGCCGCAGGACGAGCGCCGCCAGTTCTATTTAATGCCGCAGGACGTGGATTTCAGCCACGCGGCGGCGATGTTCGGTCTGGCTTATCACCGCCCTGATGACTGGCAGTCGCTGGATGAGGCGCTGGCAGGCGCGTGGCGCCGCGCCGGGGCGACGGTGATTGAGCTGGCGGTTAACGAGACCGACGGTACGCAGACCCTTCAGCAACTGCTGGCGCAGGTAAGCCGCCTGTGACGCTCAACGCGGCGGTTGAAAGCGGCCAGCCGGGTTATCCCTGGCTGGTATTCCTGCACGGCTTTTCCGGAGACCGCGACGAGTGGCGTACGGTTGGCGAAGCGTTTCCGGCCTGGCCGCGGCTGTATCTCGATCTGCCGGGGCACGGTGGATCGGCGGATATCGCGGTTGATGGCTTTGCCGGGGTTAGCGAATTACTGCAGGCTACGCTAAATAGTTACAACATCCTTGATTATTGGCTGGTAGGCTACTCCCTGGGCGGCCGGGTGGCGATGAACTTCGCTTGCCAGCCGCGCGCGGGCCTGCGCGGCCTGATCGTTGAGGGCGGACATCCGGGCCTACAGGACGAAGTGTCGCGGCAGGCGCGGCGCGGCAACGATAGCGCCTGGGCGGAACGTTTTCGCCGCGAGCCGTTAGTGCAGGTCTTCGCCGACTGGTATCAGCAGCCGGTTTTCGCTTCGCTGAATGCGGCGCAGCGCGCGTCACTGGTCGCCCTACGTCGCCGCAATAACGGCGCTACGCTGGCGGCGATGCTGGAGGCGACCTCCCTTGCCCGGCAGGGCGATTTGCGCCCGTCTCTGCAGGCTCGCGATTTTCCTTTTCACTACCTGTGCGGCGAACGCGACGCCAAGTTTCGCGCTATCGCGCAAGCGCTCGCCGCCGATACCCATATTATTCACCATGCCGGACACAACGCGCACCGGGACAACCCCGAGGCGGTGATTGCCTGTCTGGCGCAGATTCTGGCAAGTTAACTGAAGGACATTCTATGATCTCTCTTGATGAAGCAATGCTCTACGCCCCCGTTGAATGGCACGATTGCTCAGAAGGCTATACCGATATTCGTTATCAAAAATCGACTGACGGGATTGCTAAAATCACTATCAATCGTCCGCAGGTGCGCAACGCCTTCCGTCCGCTGACCGTCAAAGAGATGATTCAGGCGCTGGCGGATGCCCGCTATGACGACAATATCGGCGTTATCGTACTGACTGGTGAAGGCGATAAAGCTTTCTGCGCCGGCGGCGACCAGAAAGTTCGCGGCGATTACGGCGGCTATCAGGACGACTCCGGCGTTCACCATCTCAACGTGCTCGACTTCCAGCGCCAGATCCGCACCTGCCCGAAACCGGTAGTAGCGATGGTCGCCGGTTACTCTATCGGCGGCGGCCACGTACTGCACATGATGTGCGACCTGACCATCGCGGCGGACAATGCCATCTTTGGCCAGACCGGGCCAAAAGTCGGCTCCTTTGATGGCGGCTGGGGCGCTTCCTATATGGCGCGTATCGTCGGGCAGAAAAAAGCGCGCGAAATCTGGTTCCTGTGCCGTCAGTACGACGCCCAGCAGGCGCTGGATATGGGGCTGGTGAATACCGTGGTCCCGTTGGCGGATCTGGAAAAAGAGACCGTGCGCTGGTGTCGTGAAATGCTGCAAAACAGCCCGATGGCGCTGCGCTGCCTGAAAGCGGCGTTGAACGCCGACTGCGATGGCCAGGCCGGGCTGCAGGAGCTGGCGGGTAACGCCACCATGCTGTTCTACATGACGGAAGAAGGGCAGGAAGGACGTAACGCTTTTAACCAGAAACGTCAGCCGGACTTCAGCAAATTTAAACGGAATCCATAATGCGCGTTTCGCAGGTTTACCGCTGGCAGATACCGATGGACGCGGGCGTGGTTCTGCGCGAACGGCGGTTAAAAACCCGCGACGGGCTGTTCATCCGTCTGCAGGAGGGTGAACGCGAAGGCTGGGGGGAAATTTCTCCCCTGCCGGGATTCAGTGACGAAACGCTGGAAGAGGCGCAAATGGCGCTGCTGGCGTGGGCGCGGGCCTGGCGCGACGGCACCGAGCCGCCGCTTCCTATGCAGCCCTCCGTCGCTTTTGGTATTAGCTGCGCGCAGGCGGAGCTTGGCGGCGAGCTACCACAGGCGGCGGATTATCGCGCGGCGCCGCTCTGTTCCGGCGACCCGGATGAACTGTTCGCCAAACTGGCGGCGATGCCCGGCGAGAAAGTCGCTAAGGTGAAAGTGGGGTTGTGGGAGGCGGTACGCGACGGCATGGTGGTGAATCTGCTGCTGGAAGCGATCCCCGATCTGCAGCTGCGGCTGGATGCCAACCGGGCGTGGACGCCGATCAAAGCGCAGCAGTTCGCCAAATATGTTAATCCGGCCTATCGCCAGCGCATTGCCTTTCTCGAAGAACCGTGCAAAAGCCGCGACGATTCGCGTGAATTCAGCCAGCAGACCGGTATTGCTATCGCCTGGGATGAAAGCCTGCGCGAGGCGGATTTCCGTTTTGTCGCCGAGCCCGGCGTGCGCGCGGTGGTGATCAAACCGACGCTGACCGGCAGCTTGCAAAAGGTTCAGCAACAGGTCGCCGCGGCGCATGCGCTGGGGCTGAGCGCGGTGATTAGCTCGTCGATCGAGTCCAGCCTGGGGTTAACGCAGCTGGCGAGGATCGCCGCCTGGCTGACCCCGCAGACTATCCCCGGACTCGATACGCTGGCGCTGATGGGCGCGCAGCTGGTGCGGGCGTGGCCGGAGAGTACGCTGCCAATTTTCAATGCTGATGAGCTGGAGCAACTGCTGTGATGTTTTCCGATTGGCCGTGGCGCCACTGGCGTCAGTTACGCGGCGAGTCGCAGGCGCTACGCCTGAATGACCAGGTGTTGACCTGGCGTGAGCTATGCGCGCGGATTGACGCGCTGGCGGCTGGTTTTGCCGCGCAGGGCGTAATGGAAGGTCAGGGCGTGGCGCTACGGGCCTACAACCAGCCGGAGACGCTACTTGCCTGGCTGGCGCTGCTGCAGTGCGGGGCGCGGGTGCTGCCGCTTAATCCGCAGCTGCCTACGGTATTGCTGCAGGAACTGCTGCCTGCGTTAACCGTACAGCATCAACTGGTGCTTAACGGTGATTCGCTGCCGGGGAATTTACCGGCGTTAACTCTGCAGGCGGCAGAAGGCGCCTGTGCCGTTTGCTGGCATGGCGAACGGCTGGTGTCGATGACGTTAACCTCCGGCTCAACCGGCCTGCCGAAGGCGGCGGTACATAGCGCCAGCGCCCATCTGGCCAGTGCCGCTGGCGTGCTGGCGCTGATGCCGTTTGCCGCGGAAGACGACTGGCTGCTGTCGCTGCCGTTGTTCCATGTCTCCGGGCAGGGGATCATCTGGCGCTGGCTGCTGGCTGGCGCGCGGCTGACGGTGCGCGATAGACAACCGCTGGAGCAGGCGCTGCTGGGCTGTACCCATGCTTCGCTGGTACCGACTCAGCTATGGCGCCTGCTGAATGGCGATGTCGATGTTTCACTCAAGGCGGTGCTGCTTGGCGGCGCGGCGATCCCCGTCGAGCTGACCGAAAGGGCGCGAGCGCAGGGAATACGCAGCTTCTGCGGCTATGGCCTCACCGAATTCGCCTCCACGGTCTGCGCTAAAGAGGCCGACGGAGCGGCGGATGTGGGCGAAGCGCTGCCGGGAAGGGAGGTGAAAATTGTCGCCGGCGAGATCTGGCTGCGGGCGGCGAGCATGGCCGCAGGCTACTGGCGCGATGGTCAACTGCTGCCATTAACCAACGATGAAGGCTGGTTTGCGACGCGCGATCGCGGAGTGTTACGTGCCGGTCGGCTGTCGGTTATTGGGCGGCTGGATAATCTCTTTTTTAGCGGCGGCGAAGGCATTCAGCCGGAGGAGGTTGAGCGCGTGATACTCGCCCATCCGCAGGTTCAGCAGGTGTTTATTGTGCCGCAGGATGATATCGAATACGGCCAACGCCCGGTGGCGGTGGTTGAATGCGAGGATGGCTGCGAAATGGCCACGCTGGCGGCATGGAGCGCTGAACGGTTAGCGCGTTTCCAGCAGCCGGTACAGTGGCTACGGCTGCCGGAAACGTTAAAGAACGGCGGGATTAAGATTTCGCGCCGGGCGCTGCGCGAATGGGTCAATTCGCCGGTTTAGCCGATATTGGCCTCGGCGCGGCGCTGGCGTTGTTTACGTCTCAGACGCAGCAGCGGCGGCACCACCAGGACGGCGACAGCCAGCATCAGCAATGTTTTGGTTACGCCGCTTTCCCAGAGGATAGCCAGATTACCGTTGCTGATCGACAGCGCGCGGCGCAGGTTCTGCTCCAGCATCTCGCCCAATACAAAACCGAGGATCAGCGGCGACATCGGGAAGTGCATTTTACGCATGATATAGCCGAGCACGCCGAGGCCAACCATCAGCAACAGGTCAAAGGTGGTGCTGTGCACCGCATAGACGCCGACGGCGGAAACGGCGGCGATGGCCGGTACCAGGAACCATAGCGGGATCGTCAGCATGCGGGTGAACAGGCCAATCAGCGGAATGTTCATAATAAGCAGCATCACGTTGGCGATAAGCAGCGCGGCGATGAGCCCCCAGACGATATCCGGCTGTTCGGTGAACATCGCCGGGCCGGGCGTAATGTTATACAGCGTCAGCGCGCCCATCATGACCGCGGTGGTGCCGGAACCAGGCACGCCGAGCGTCAGCATTGGAATAAACGAACCGCAGGCGGAGGCGTTATTCGCGGCTTCCGGCGCCGCTACGCCGCGAATATCCCCCTTGCCGAAGTTATCGCTATTACCACTGATTTTTTTCTCCGTCATATAGGTGATGGCGCTGGCGATGGTCGCCCCGGCGCCAGGCAGAATACCGACGAAGAAACCCACCACGGAAGAACGCAGGGTCGCGCCGACGCACTGCGCGGCCTCTTTGGTGTTAAATAGCATGCGCCCGGTTTTACGCACCAGCGTTTGCCCGCCGCTGGTGCTCTCCAGCATCAACAGGATCTCGGAAACGGAGAACAGGCCGATAACCACCACTATAAACTGAACGCCATCGGAGAGATGGACGCTGTCGAAGGTAAAGCGGTAAACCCCGGTGTTGGCATCGACGCCCACCGTCGCCAGGCCCAAACCGATTAACGCCGCGAGGAACGATTTCAGCGGGTTTTGCGCCATCATGCTGCCGAGGCAGGCGATGGCAAACACCATCAGCGCGAAATATTCCGCCGGGCCGAACGCCAGTGACCACTGGGCGAGAAGCGGCGCGAACAGAATAATGCCGCCGATCGCGATAAGCGAACCGAAGAAAGAGCTGACGGCGGAAATCGACAGCGCGACGCCGCCGCGCCCTTGCTGCGCCATGGGATAGCCATCAAGCGCCGTCATGATGGCGGCGGCATCGCCGGGTACGTTCAGCAGGATAGATGAAATACGCCCGCCATATTCGCAACCGATATAGACCGTCGCCAACAGGATCAGCGCCGATTCCGCGGGCAGGTGCAGGGCAAAGGCCAGCGGCAGCAGAATGGCGACGCCGTTAATCGGCCCGAGGCCGGGCAGCAGCCCGACGATGGTTCCGACAAAGCAGCCGATGAGGGCGATAAGCAGATTTTCCGGCGTCATGGCGACGGCGAAACCCTGCGACAGATAGATCCAGGTATCCATAAGCTTCTCCGTTAATTTAACCAGACGCCAAGCGGCAGAGTCACATCAAGTAAGGTATCGAAGGCGTACCATAACGAGACGCCCATCACCACGCCGGCAATGCCTGCCGCCGGTAGCGTGGCGCCGAATAGCAGGCCGATCACCGCCGTCAGCAGCGCGGTCGCCAGCGGAAAGCCCAGCCATTCAAATCCCCAGGCATAGACCACCAGCACCACGACCATGGTTAACAGCCGTTGCAGGACATGTCGTCCCGGCCACTCGATGGCGTCCGGGCGACGCAGCAGCATCAGCGCTGAACACAGTAGCATCAGGCCGATAATGCCCAACGGGAAAGGACGCGGGCCGACGGGTTCATACGAGTATTCGCTGTGGATCTGCCAGGCGATAAACAGGCCGCCAATGCATAACAACAGCCAGACTCCGGCAAAGATACGATCGCTCATTAGCGCCTCCGCGGATTATTTAGCCAGGCCAAAGGCTTTCGCCTGTTCGCGATAATCGCTGACCTGCTGTTTTACATAGGTATCGAGTTCCTTGCCGTTCATGTTGAATTCAAACAGGCCGCGCAGTTCACGTTGCTTTTTGAACTCATCGGTTTGCTGCAGTTTAGTGAATTCATCAACCCACCACTGGTAGTCGGCATCGCTTACTTTCGGGCCCATAAAGAAGCCACGAATAATCGGCCAGACCAGGTCATAGCCCTGCTCTTTAGCGGTAGGAACATCAGCCAGCGCGCCCGGCAGACGTTCGTTGGAGAAGACCGCCAGGACGCGGATCTTATTTCCCTGCAGGTAAGGCACCATTTCACTCAGATCGCCGGAGACCGCCTGCACATGGTTGCCGAGCAGGGCGGTTACCGGCTCGCCGCCGCCCTCAAAGGCGACGTAGCGCATCTTGTGCGGGTCAACGTTGGCTTTTTGCGCCAGCAGCGCCGCTTTCATCCAGTCCTGGCTGCCGATGGAGGCCCCGGCGCCAATGACGATAGTGGCGGGATTTTTCTCCATTGCGCTCATGAATGACTTCAGGTCTTTCCATGGCGAATCGGCGCGCACGGCAATCATGCCGTAGTCGGTACCGACGCTGGCCAGCCAGCGTACGTCATCAACGCCGTAGCGGCCGAATTTCCCCTGCGACAAATTCAGCAGCGAGCCGCCGGAAAAGGCGACCACGGTTCCGGCTTCCGCCGGGCGCTGGGCGACGATGGCGTTATAGGCCACCGCGCCGACGCCGCCGGGCATATAGGTGACGCGCATCGGTTTTTCGATCGCACCGGTTTCCATCAGGCTCACCTGAATTAGCTTACAGGTAAGGTCGAAGCCGCCGCCGGGTTTGGCGGGGGCGATACATTCGGTGCGGGACGGGGCTTGCGCCGCGAAAGCGGTGGTTGTACAGAGGCACAGCGCGATGGCGCTAAGATGGCGGAAAAATGGCGTTTTCATAGGCTTCCTCAGTAGGTACAGGGAATGTTTTTCTGATTATGTGAACCGACATGTGGCGATTCGGTTGCGTGATTGTTAAAACAGTTACCTTTCATTTCCCTTTCAATGCGGCAGCAACTTTACAGGATGTGATATGCGTCTCTTATTAGCCGAGGATAACCGTGAGCTGGCTCACTGGCTGGAAAAAGCGCTGGTGCAGGGCGGTTTTGCCGTGGATTGCGTTTTTGATGGCCGGGCGGCGGATCACCTGCTGCAAAGCGAAAAATATGCGCTGGCGGTGCTGGATATCGGTATGCCGGGCTTAGATGGCCTCGAGGTGGTACAGCGGTTGCGTAAGCGTGGACAAACGCTGCCGGTGCTGCTGTTGACCGCGCGCAGCGCGGTAGCGGATCGGGTGAAAGGGCTGAACGTCGGCGCCGACGATTACCTACCCAAACCTTTTGAGCTGGAGGAGCTCGACGCCCGGCTGCGGGCGCTGCTGCGACGCAGCGAAGGGCAGGTGCATGAGGTGCAGCAGCTTGGCGATCTGGAATATCGCGATGAAGGCTATTTTCTGCTGCGTGGTGAGATGTTGTCCCTGACGCCGCGCGAGCTGGCGCTGTTGAAAGTGCTGATGTTTCGCCGTACCCGTCCGGTTTCCCGCCAGCAGCTATTTGAACAGGTGTTTAGCCTCAGCGACGACGTCAGCCCGGAAAGCATCGAACTTTATATTCACCGCCTGCGCAAGAAACTCCAACAGAGTAACGTGCGTATCACTACGCTACGCGGGCTGGGTTATCTGCTGGAGTGTGAGCCGCATGAAATGGGGTAAACCGCAGTCGCTGTATGCCCAACTGCTGCTGTTCCTCGGCCTGCCGCTGGCGCTGTTGTGGGGGCTATCGGCATTCAATAGCTACGTGAGCGCGCTGCAGGCGGCGACGCAGGCCTACGATCGTACGCTGCTCTCCTCGGCGCGCACTGTGGCGGAGCGGCTGGTAGTGCGCGGCGGCCATCTGGAGGTCAATGTGCCCTGGGTGGTGCTGGACAGCTTTGAACTCAACATGAACGACCGGTTGTATTACAAGGTGGTCGACCCGCAGGGGAAAGTGATCTCCGGTTTTGACGATCTGCCGGCGATGCCGCCGGCCACGTCACGAACCCAGCTCTATCCGGCGCTGGCATGGTTTTATCATACCGAATATCGCGGCCAGGCCATCCGCGTGGCGCGCCTGATGCAGCCGGTCAACGAAGGCGGCATCGTCGGAATGGCGGAGATTTATATTGCCGAAACGCTGCAGTCGCGGCGCTGGCTGGCCGGACAACTGCTGTTTTCATCCTGGGTGTCACAGGGCTTATTAGTGCTGTTGACGTTGGTACTGGCGGGGTGGCTACTGCGCCGCGTTCTGCGCCCAATGCGTCAGCTCTCGGCGCTGATGGTGCGCCGCGAACCCGGCCTGCTGACGCCGCTACCGGAATTGCTGCCGTGGTCGGAAACACGGCTGCTGATCGTGGCTTTTAACCGCTATATTGACCGCCTGCGGGTGATGATCTCCCGGCAAGAGCGCTTTAGCGCCGATGCCTCCCATCAGTTAAAAACGCCGCTGGCGGTTCTGAAAACCCAGGCCTCGGTGGCGCTGGCCAGCGAGGATCCGCAGCTGTGGCGCGAGAGTTTGCAGGCCATGCGCGCGACGCTGGATGATACGATTTTACTCACCGAACGTTTGTTACAACTGGCGACGGTGAAACGCCGGGAGCAGGGCGAGCAGGCGTTTGTCGCGGTCGATCTGCAGGAGGTCGTGCACCATAGCTGTTTTTCGCGTATTGTCCAGGCGCGCAGTAAAAACATCGATCTGGGTTATGAGGGCGAACAGTCGCCGGTGAACGTTTTGGGGGATGGCGTTTTGCTGGGGGAACTGTGCGCCAACCTGCTCGACAATGCGATTCGCTACACTCCGGCACGCGGGACGGTGACGCTGAGCCTGCATCGCGATGGCGAAGCCGTCACGCTGAGCGTGGAGGATAGCGGCCCGGGCATTGATGAAAACCTGATTAACCAGGCGCTGACGCCGTTTCGTCGGCTCGATAACGTCGGCGGCATACCCGGCGCCGGGCTGGGCCTGGCGCTGGTAAACGATATCGCGCGTCTACATCGTAGCCGCCCGCAGCTGTCGCGCAGCGAAAGCCTGGGGGGATTGAAGGTGACGCTGCGTCTGTTGACCGTGGTTTAAAGCAGCCCTTTCTGGCTGAGGGTGAGGCGGGTCGCGGCATTAAGATCGTAATGTTGCAGGTCTTCGCCCTTCACCCAGGCGTAATCGTCGAATTCCTCGTTGATCGTGACCTCGCGGTTGGCGCTTATGCAATCGAAAATCAAATAGATCATGTAGATCTCTTCCTGGCGACCATCGGCATAGGTTTTCACGCGGGTATCATCGCGGAAGCTCCATGGCGTGATGCGGGTCAACTGCAATTTTTCGCCAAGCTCCTCGCGGACTTCACGTCTCAGCGCCTCTTCAATAGTTTCCCCCGGCTCCACGCCGCCGCCGGACAGCGCCCACTGTCCGGGAAAAACCCCGCGGTCGGCAGCCATCTTGCACAACAGGTAATGGCCATCATTTTGGATTAGCGGGCAAACAATCGTCCTTTGACGCATGATTTTTCTCCTTCGCAGTGAGTCGGGCCGGGTATCGAGGAAACAGTTTGCGAGGCGCCTCGGCAAACCGCAAGGGAAATACGGCGCTGGCGCTACAGAGTGCTAAGTTAAGCGAAAATTATCGTATGGAGAGCTACCATGGAAAGGACCCCCCATTCCCCACATGACGCCGTGTTTAAACACCTGCTGTCGCATCGGGCGACGGCGCGGGATTTTCTGGAGATTCACCTTCCTGAACATTTGCGAGAATTATGCAATCTGCAAACGCTGCAGTTGGAGTCCGGAAGTTTTATCGATGAAGACCTGCGCGCCAGCCATTCCGATATTCTTTACTCGCTGCAAACCCAGGCGGGGGACGGATATATCTATCTGCTTATCGAACATCAAAGCTCTGTGGACCGTCATATGGCATTTCGCCTGATGCGTTATGCGATAGCAGCGATGCAGCGGCATCTGGATAAAGGACATACGCAACTGCCATTGGTGATCCCGCTGCTTTTTTATCATGGGCAAGTCTCGCCCTGGCCGTATCCCATGTGCTGGCTGGAAGGATTTGCTCATCCGCAAACCGCGCGGCAAGTATACAATCAGGATTTTCACTTAATCGATATCACGGTGCTTCCTGACGATACAATAATGCAGCACCGACGGGTCGCGATGCTTGAGTTGCTGCAAAAGCATATCCGGCAACGCGATATGATGGAACTGCAGGAGCAACTAGCCAGCCTGTTGGCGCTGGGATACACTAGCCGCAGACAGCTCAGGACGCTGCTTCACTATTTATTGCAGGCAGGAAATGCCGCCGATCCGGTCGCCTTTTTACGTAATCTTGCGCAAAATGTACCCAAGCGGCCGCATAAGGAGACGCTAATGAACATTGCCCAGTTTCTGGAACAACGCGGCCATCAGCAGGGCCTTGAGCAGGGCCTGCAGCAAGGTCTTGAACAGGGAGAACAATTGGCTGCGCAACGTATTGCCCTGGCGATGCTGGAAAACGGGCTTGATCTGGCGCTGGTGGCGAAGCTGACGGGGCTTGCGCCGGAGCGTCTGGCGCTGCTCGCCCATTAATTTTTCTGCATCCTTCAAACGACCTGCGCGACGCCGTTTGCGCAGGTTAATATAGATTTATTTAATCAATGCAACTTAATTAAATATAATTCCGCTGAATTTGAATTCGGTGGAATTTACTTTCTTTCGCAAATGCGCGGCGGTATTGCTGTAAAAAGACGCAACTGGTTACACTCTTGTGAAAAATCATTTCGCCAGGTCATTGATTCCTGACAGGTGCGCAGTAGAATTTTCTGGTTTTTTCGGGACTTCTTTGATTCTTCTTTTCTGGATAGAGTAAATAATGAAAAAGAGCATTTTTATGGCCCTGGCCGGGGTAATGATGGTTTCCTCGGCGGCCCATGCTATTAGCGTTACCGGCGAAGCCGGCGAGCACTATACCAACCTCGGCGTTGGTTTCGGTACCGAATCTACCGGCCTGGCTATTTCCGGCAACTGGTTGCATAGCGATAACGACGGCGACGCCGCGGGCTTAGGCCTGGGTCTGAATATTCCGCTGGGGCCATTCCTGGCGACCGTGGGCGGCAAAGGCATCTACACCAATCCGAAGCAGGGCGATGAAGGTTACGCGGCAGCGGTCGGCGGCGGCCTGCAGTGGAAAATCGGCGATAGCTTCCGTCTGTACGGCGACTATTACTACTCGCCTGATTCACTCTCCAGCGGCATCGATAGCTATGAAGAAGCGAACGTTGGCGCCAGCTGGACCATCATGCGTCCGCTTAGCATCCAGGCAGGTTATCGCTACCTGAACCTGGCGGGCAAAGACGGCAACCGTGATAACACCATCGCCGACGGTCCGTACATCGGCGCCAGCGCCAGCTTCTAATCCTCCGGCGCGGCCTTCCGCCGCGCCAAATTTCTTCGTCGCCAGCCCGCGCCTTTGCGCTATAGTAATTCGACTTATCAGGCTGGAGTTCATAATGCTACAAGTGGAAATGCTGTCCACCGGCGATGAAGTGCTGCATGGGCAGATTGTCGATACCAATGCCGCCTGGCTGGCGGATTACTTTTTTAATCAGGGTTTACCGTTAACGCGCCGCAATACCGTCGGCGATGACCTCGACGCGCTGGTGGCTATTTTGCGCGAACGCAGCGAACAGGCGGATGTGCTGATCGTGAATGGCGGCCTGGGGCCGACCAGCGACGATCTTAGCGCGCTGGCGGCGGCGACGGCGAAAGGCGAAGGGTTGGTCCTCAACGCTGAATGGCTGGAGACGATGACGCGATTCTTTGCCGAGCGCGGTCGGCCGATGGCGGAAAGCAATCGCAAGCAGGCGGAAATCCCCGCCACCGCCGAAATGATCAATAACCCGGTGGGCACTGCCTGCGGGTTCGCCGTACAGCTCAACCGCTGCCTGATGTTTTTCACCCCCGGCGTGCCGTCTGAATTTAAAGTTATGGTCGAGCAGGAGATTGTACCGCGTTTACGTGCGCGCTTCACGCTTCCGTCGCCGCCTGTCTGTCTGCGTTTAACTACCTTCGGACGTTCGGAAAGCGAGCTGGCTCAGAGCCTTAATCACCTGCAGCTCCCCCCTGGTGTGGTGATGGGCTATCGCTCGTCAATGCCGATTATCGAGCTAAAACTAACCGGTCCTGCCGAACAGCGCGATGCAATGCTGGCGCTGTGGCCAGAAGTGCGTAAGGTAGCCGGAGAGAGCCTTATCTTTGAGGGTACGGAAGGTTTACCGGCGCAGATCGCGCGTTGCCTGCAGGAGCGTCAGCTTAGCCTGACCTTGAGCGAACAGTTTACCAGTGGCCTGCTGGCGCTGCAGCTGAGGCGGGCTAACGCGCCGCTTCTCGCCAGCGAAGTGGTGCCGGCGCAGGAGGAGACCTTAGCGCAATCGGCGCGCTGGGCCGCCGAGCGGCGCGTTAACCATTTTGCCGGGCTGGCGTTGTCGGTCAGCGGTCAGGAGGCCGATTACCTGAACTTTGTGCTGGCGACACCGGAAGGTACGCACGCGCTGCGGGTCAAGTTCAGCGCTAATCGTCACGGGCTGTCGGTGCGGCAAGAAGTCTGTGCCATGATGGCGCTGAATATGCTGCGCCGCTGGCTCGACGGTAAGCCGGTCAGCGGCGAGCATGGTTGGATCAACGTCGTCGAGACGCTGTTTATCGACTGATTCAGGCAGGCGCGCTCAGCGCCTGCGCCAGCAGAGTAATGGGATGTTCGCAGCGCTTGCTGGTGGACATCTCAATCTGCCATTTGCAGGTTTCGCAATCGGTAATCACTACGTCCGCGCCGCTTTCCTCAATCTGGCGAAATAATGGCGCGCCAATCGCCTGCGCCGACGAATAGTTTTCCGACTTAAAGCCGAAGGTGCCGGCGATACCGCAGCACTGCGAATCCAGTACTTCCAGCTGTAGGCCCGGGATTTGGCGCAGAAGCTCAAGGGTGTATAGCGACCAGCCCATTTTTTCCATATGACATGGGGTGTGATAGACCACCTTCAGCGGCAGCGGGCGCAATGGAAGGGTTTTGCCGGCATCGAGCTGTTTCCAAATCCAGCGGGTCGCTAACTCCACCCGATCCCGCAGATCGCTGTTATCGATATCCAGGAGATGGGGATATTCATCGCGCAGGGTAAAAGTACAGGTTGAAGAGGTGGCGATGATCGGCAAGCTGTTTTCGCGCATGGCGGCGACGTTGCTGTGCGCTTGCTTGCGCGCTTTGTCAAAAAAGCCGTTGGCGATAAGCGGGACGCCGCAGCATTTTTCTTTTGATAAGAGCTGCACGCCGGTACCCAGCGCGTTGACGACGCGAATCAGATCCTTACCCAATTGCGGGTGGTTATAGTTGACGTAGCAGCCATGGAAGAAAGCCACCTGCTCGCTGTACTGCGCCTGTGCGGCGGCGAGCTGGCGGTAAGCGCGGCGAAAGGTGCCGAAGCCATATTTCGGCAGCGTGCGGCGATGGTCGATTTTCAGCGCCGCGTCGAGCAGGCGGCGCACCGGTTTTAACCCCGTTGTGGCGTTGACCAGCGGCGCAAAAGGCGTGGAAAGGGTGCCCATCAGATCGGTATGGCTGAGGATGGCATCGCGCAGGGCTGGTGTTTGCTGGCTGTACTGCGCACGCGCGCGTTGAATAATATCGCCGATTTTCACATCAGATGGACAGGCCACCTCGCAGCGTTTGCAATTAATACAATATTTCAGCGCGTCGTCGTACAGCGCGCCATCTTTCAGACGCAGACGTTCACCGTCCGGCCCCGCCTGTTTCGGGCCGGGATAGCGCGGATTTACCCGGCTCACCGGGCAGGCGGTGGTACAAACCGTGCATTTTATGCAGCTTTCAAAGCGGGTATCGTTCATGACCGGCCTCCTGCAAGGGCGTGGATCTGTCTGGCGGCATGCAGCGCGGTGACGGCGCAAACGCCGCCGCCGCAGCCGAGTTGAATGGCATCGAAACCGCCGAGCAGCGAGCCGATAGCGAAAAGATTCGTTAGCGGCTGGCCGAGTAGGTGTGGGCGCAGCATGGGGTCAGTCTTCAAACCAAAGCGCTGCCACGGTTGTGATGCGAAGAAATCACGCTGATACCAGCTATCGCGCGCCAGCGTTTGCTGCAGATCGAGGCCGAGAATCGGTTCGCGCACGCTATCACGGGTGGCGACGAGACCGTTACTGAAAAAGCTACCGCTCGCCAGCACGGTAAAGCGCGGGCGCAGTGCGATATCGCCGTGATTTCGCGTCCAGACGGCCTCGACGGCGCCCTGCTGATGGCTGATTTTCACCACCTCGTCGCCGGCAAGCCAGGTGCCGCCGGTGCGGATGAACTGGCGCTGAAGCTGGCTATGCAGGCGCATCCCCGGCACCGAAGGCGGCAGCGTCGGCAGCAGGCGCAGCGGGCAGGGCAGATGTTCTTGTAGCCAATGCCAGAGGCGATTATCCGCGAGCCCAAAACAGGCAGGCATCATCAGCAGCTCGTACTCTTGCGCCAGCGGCAGCAGCGCGGACTGCAGGGCAGGC
The DNA here is from genome assembly GCF_040064335.1 of Klebsiella sp. CN_Kp088. Classification (NCBI taxonomy): domain Bacteria; kingdom Pseudomonadati; phylum Pseudomonadota; class Gammaproteobacteria; order Enterobacterales; family Enterobacteriaceae; genus Klebsiella; species Klebsiella sp. CN_Kp088. The sequence goes on from NZ_JBEAIQ010000023.1 coordinate 106,083, forward strand.
CACAGGTTTTCATCATCAAGCACGCGGGCGATGTTGGCGGCACGGAACTCCGTAGGGTTATCGCGCAGCACATCAAGCAGCGGTAAATCAATCTCCGCCGCGGCGGCATCCACTCCGCTCTGTCCGAGGGCGGCGGCGGCCAGATGCGGCTGAAAATCGGCAAAACCGCTAATCCCCACCATGCATACGCGTTGCTGCGCGATGGGCGCCAGCGGAACCTCTTCCGGCGACAGCCACGCCGGGCGCAACGTCCCCAGCGGCGTTACCCGCAGGTGCTGTCGGCGCGCTTCGCCTTGCATATTCGCGCCGCAGGCAGCCAGCAGCGCTTCGGTCTGTCTGGCGTATTCGAGCACCGCGTCGGCGCCGAGGCGGGAGTAGGGGTGTTCAGGAAGCTGAACGGCCAGTTGCTGAAGACCTTGTGCGACATCAGTGACGGTATCGCCGTTCGGCAGCGCCGAGAGCAGGTCTAATGAAGCGGAGGAAAAGTGCAGCGCGCTTTGCCCACGGCTGATTATCACGCAGCGTAGGCCGTGTTGATTCAGCGCCAGCCCGCACAACAGCCCGGCCAGTCCGCCGCCGACGATGGCGCAATCAAATTTCATCCTGATGCTCCTTTTGCAGTCCGCATAAGCCGAGGTAGACCCAGCGGGTAAATTCACTTTCGCGCAGCGCGTCGCCCCAAGCGATGGGCTGAACACCCTTCCAGCGCTCATTGAGAAATTCCGACAGCTGAGTTAACGACTGCGCCGGGGTGGCGACGTTAAAGCGCTGTAACAGCCCGGCGGCGCGGCAGGCGCACAGTTCACCCTGGCAGGTGCCCATGCCGACCCGGGTACGGCGGCGCAGGTCGAGCAGATTCTTCACCGCCAGATTCTCTACCGCGTACTGCACTTCCCCGGCGGTGACCGCTTCACATTCGCAGACCAGGCTACGGTGCTGGCGGCTGTCGCCGAGCCATGCTGGGGTGCGGTCGCCGTGGCGATACACCGCCGACCCGCGCAGCGGCGTCGGTAGCGAGATAATCTTTTTCAGCGTGGTTTCTGTGGCTTCCTGCGAACCCGGTAGCGGGCGCTCCGCGGTGCGGCACGGCTCAGCATTGCCGAGTTTGCGGCAGACGGCGTCGCTGGCCCATTCCGCCATCAGACGGTAGGTCATCAACTTACCGCCGGTGATGGTGATAAAGCCCTCCATGCCGTCGCGCTGGGCGTGGTCGAGCAACACAATACCGCGGCTAACGCTGCGCCCGCTGGGATCGTCATCGCTGGCGACCAGCGGACGGACGCCGGAGTAGGCGCGCAGCACCCGGGTGCGCCCCATGATCGGCGCCAGTTTTTCACCTTCGCGCAGCAGCGTATCGACCTCTTCCGTCGTCACCCGGTTATCATCGATCTCGTCATAAGGAATATGCGTCGAGGTGGTGCCTATCAGCGAGATGGTATCGCCGGGCACCAGAATATCGGCATCCGCCGGCTTGCGGCAGCGGTTAATCACCTGGTTATTAATGCGGTGATCGAGGATCAGCAGCGAGCCTTTTGCCGGAAACATGGAGATGCGCAGATCGGCGTATTCCGCGATGCGTTGGCCCCAGATCCCGGCGGCGTTGACGACGACCTGCGCGTGAATGCTACGCGCTTCACGGCGTTGATGATCGTAGATCTGTACTCCGTACACACGATCGCCCTGGCGCAGCAGAGCGGTGACCTCGCAGCCGGTAAGGATCTGCGCGCCGTGTTCGCGGGCGTCGAGCATGTTGGCGGCCGTCAGGCGGAACGGATCGACGGTGCCGTCCGGTACCTGTACGGCGCCAAGCAGCGTAGGGTTCACCGCAGGCTCCAGGCGCAATGCTTCAGCGGGGGTAAGCGGTTTAGCATCAATACCGGCCTGCTGACAAGCGTGGATGAAGGTTTGCTGCCAGGCCATGTCATCTTCAGGCAGGGTGATAAACAGCCCGTCAGTGGGTTCAATGCAGTGGCGGGCGATGCGACGCAAAATACGATTTTCGTTGATACATTCGCGCGCGGATTCGCCATCGGTGACGGCATAGCGCGCGCCGCTGTGCAACAGGCCGTGGTTGCGGCCGGTGGCGCCGGTGGCGATATCGTGCCGCTCAATCAACGCCACGCGTAACCCGCGCAGGGCGCAGTCGCGGGCGATTCCCGCGCCGGTGGCGCCGCCGCCAATAATCAGCGCATCAAATTCTTGCGTCTCGGCCATCTTCCGGTCCTCTACTTTCGTTTTACACCATTTAGCCATATCAATAGTGTGGAATGTTTGATTTCGAGCATATTTGCGCGCAATTCGAGCGTTTGCTGTGATTTTGTGCTCACATTGGAAAATTTTGTCATATATCTGTAACAAAATGTGCGATATTTCACAGTATTAGTTCTACGCTTTGCCTACCATCGCGACCTAATTAGAAGTACGTGAATAAATTAGATTTTTTGCGTCGATGTCAGTGAAACAGCAATGGCCACGGAGGCTGATATGTTAAGTATTTTTAAACCCGCAGCGCATAAAGCGCGTTTGCCGGCGGCGGAAATCGACCCGTTGTATCGTCGATTACGGTGGCAGATCTTTATTGGCATCTTCTTCGGTTATGCCGCTTACTATCTGGTTCGTAAGAACTTTGCGCTGGCGATGCCTTATCTGATTGAGCAGGGCTTCTCTCGTGGCGACCTCGGCTTCGCGCTTTCGGGTATCTCCATCGCCTACGGATTTTCGAAATTCATCATGGGATCGGTCTCCGACCGCTCGAATCCGCGCATTTTCCTGCCGGCAGGGTTAATTCTGGCGGCGCTGGTGATGCTGGTGATGGGCTTCGTGCCGTGGGCGACTTCCAGCATCATGATCATGTTCGTATTACTGTTCCTGTGCGGATGGTTCCAGGGGATGGGCTGGCCGCCGTGTGGTCGTACCATGGTGCACTGGTGGTCGCAGAAAGAGCGCGGCGGGATTGTCTCAGTGTGGAACTGCGCGCATAACGTCGGCGGCGGTATTCCGCCGCTGCTGTTCCTGCTGGGGATGGCGTGGTTTAACGACTGGCACGCGGCGCTATATATGCCGGCTTTCGGCGCGATTCTGCTGGCCATTTTTGCCTTCGCGATGATGCGCGATACCCCGCAGTCCTGCGGTCTGCCGCCGATCGAAGAGTATAAAAACGACTATCCGGATGACTATAGCGAAAAGCACGAAGAAGAGCTGACGGCGAAGCAGATCTTTATGCAGTACATTCTGCCGAACAAACTGCTGTGGTACATCGCGATCGCTAACGTCTTCGTTTATCTGCTGCGCTACGGCATTCTGGACTGGTCGCCGACCTACCTGAAAGAGGTCAAACACTTCGCGCTGGATAAATCCTCCTGGGCCTACTTCCTGTATGAGTACGCGGGTATTCCGGGCACCCTGTTGTGCGGCTGGATGTCGGACAAAGTGTTTAAAGGCAACCGCGGCGCGACCGGCGTGTTCTTTATGACCCTGGTGACGATTGCCACCGTCGTTTACTGGCTGAACCCGCCGGGTAATCCGGGGGTCGATATGGCCTGTATGATCGTCATTGGCTTCCTGATTTACGGCCCGGTGATGCTGATCGGTCTGCATGCGCTGGAACTGGCGCCGAAAAAAGCTGCCGGCACCGCCGCGGGCTTCACCGGTCTGTTCGGTTATCTCGGCGGTTCCGTAGCCGCGAGCGCCATTGTTGGCTATACCGTCGATTTCTTCGGCTGGGACGGCGGCTTCATGGTCATGATTGGCGGTAGCGTACTGGCGGTACTGCTGCTGATTATCGTCATGCTTGGCGAGCGTCGTCATCATCAACAACTGAAACAAGCCTAAGGAGCGGCGATGAAAATGAAACTTACCGCGCTAATGAGCGGAATGATTTTGGCCAGTTCGGCGCTGTGCTTCAGCGCCGTCGCGGCAGAGAAAATTGTCATCGCCCACCGCGGCGCCAGCGGGTATCTGCCGGAACATACCCTGCCGGCGAAAGCGATGGCTTACGCTCAGGGGGCGGATTACCTTGAGCAAGACCTGGTGATGACCAAAGACGACCGGCTGGTGGTGTTGCATGACCACTATCTCGATCGGGTGACTGACGTAGCGCAGCGTTTCCCGCAGCGGGCGCGTAAAGATGGCCGTTTTTACGCCATCGACTTTACCCTGGCCGAGATTAAGTCGCTGAAGTTCACCGAAGGTTTTGAGCCGAAAGATGGCAAAAACGTGCAAACCTATCCCGGGCGTTTCCCGATGGGCAAATCCGATTTCCGCATTCATACCTTCGAAGAGGAGATTGAGTTTGTACAGGGGCTGAACCATTCGACGGGTAAAAATATCGGTATCTACCCGGAAATCAAAGCGCCGTGGTTCCACCATCAGGAAGGCAAAGATATTGCCGCCAGCACGCTGAAAGTGCTGAAGGAATATGGCTACACCAGCAAGCAGGATAAGGTTTATCTGCAATGTTTTGACGCCAACGAGCTCAAACGCATTAAGAATGAGCTGGAGCCGAAGATGGGGATGGATCTCAATCTGGTGCAGCTCATCGCCTATACCGACTGGAATGAAACGCAGCAGAAACAGGCCGATGGTAAATGGGTGAACTACAACTATGACTGGATGTTCAAGCCGGGGGCGATGGCGCAGATTGCGCAGTACGCTGACGGTATCGGCCCGGATTACCATATGCTGGTAGCGGAAGGCTCGAAGCCGGGCGCGGTGAAGCTGACGACGATGGTAAAAGAGGCGCACGCCAGCCATCTACAGGTGCATCCGTACACCGTGCGCGCGGATCAGTTGCCGGAGTACGCCACTAACGTTAATCAGCTCTATGACGTGCTGTATAACCAGGCGGGCGTCGACGGCTTGTTTACCGATTTCCCGGATAAAGCGGTGCAGTTCCTGGACGCGAAATAAAACAAAAGGGCCGTAAGGCCCTTTTATGTTTTCCCCCTCTCCCTGTGGGAGAGGGCCGGGGTGAGGGCATCAGGCCGCACACATCGACAACACTTACATCTCGATCTCAATATCGCCTTTCGCCCGGCAGCAGCAGGGCAAAATCTCTCCCGGCTGGATAAACGCCAGCGGTTCGGTCAGCCAGTCAACCTGGCCTGACACCAGACGCGTGCGGCAGGAACCGCAATAGCCTTCGCGGCACTGATACTCCACGTCGATGTTATGCGATTCAAGCGCGGCCAACAGGGAAGGATGTTCATCCTGACACTCAAGGCGAGTGTCAGAAATCCTCAAGAAAATCCGCTTCATTACAGCTGGAAGTTGCTCAGATCGTCGGCGTCGACTTCAGAATCGATCTGGCCGACGAGATAAGAGCTGACCTCCACTTCCTGCGGCGCGACCTGAACGTTATCGGAAACCAGCCAGGTATTGATCCATGGGATCGGGTTGGAGCGGGTCTGGAACGGTAGATCGAGGCCCACCGCCTGCATGCGAATATTGGTGATGTACTCGACGTACTGGCAGAGAATATCTTTGTTCAGGCCGATCATCGAGCCGTCGCGGAACAGATAGTCCGCCCACTCTTTTTCCTGCTGCGCCGCCAGTACGAACAGATCATAGCACTCTTGTTTGCACTCTTCGGCGATTTCCGCCATTTCCGGATCGTCGCTGCCGGAGCGCAGTAGGTTCAGCATATGCTGAGTGCCGGTCAGGTGCAGCGCTTCATCGCGGGCGATCAGGCGAATAATTTTGGCGTTGCCTTCCATCAGCTTGCGTTCGGCAAAGGCGAAAGAGCAGGCGAAGCTAACGTAGAAGCGGATTGCTTCCAGCGCGTTGACGCTCATCAGGCAGAGATACAGTTTCTTTTTCAGCTCGCGCAGATTCACGGTCACGGTTTTGCCGTTGACGGTGTGGGTGCCTTCGCCCAGCAGATGCCAGTAGCTGGTCATTTCGATTAAAGAATCGTAATAGTGAGAGATGCCTTCCGCGCGTTTCTGGATCTGCTCATTGGTCACGATATCGTCGAACACCGTCGCCGGATCGTTGACGATGTTGCGGATAATATGGGTGTAGGAGCGCGAGTGGATCGTCTCGGAAAAGGCCCAGGTTTCTACCCAGGTTTCCAGTTCGGGGATGGAAATCAGCGGCAGCAGCGCGACGTTCGGGCTACGGCCCTGAATGGAATCAAGCAGCGTCTGATATTTCAGGTTGCTGATAAAAATATGCTTTTCATGTTCCGGCAGCGCCTGATAGTCGATGCGATCGCGCGAAACGTCGACTTCTTCCGGGCGCCAGAAGAAGGAGAGCTGCTTTTCAATCAGCTTTTCAAAGATGTCATATTTTTGCTGATCGTAGCGGGCCACGTTAACCGGCTGGCCAAAAAACATTGGCTCAAGCAGTTGATTGTTTTTCGTCTGTGAAAAAGTGGTGTATGCCATGAGTGGGTCCTGTTGAGATTGTATCGCCCGGCGACACTGCGTTTGCCGGGCCTACAAAACCGTAGGCCGGGTAGGCATCGCGCCACCCGGCAAAAATACTTTAGATCTTACATGCGCCGCTTTCGCAGCCGTCGTCCTGAATTGACGGGGCCAGGTCATCCTGGGCGTCTTCCGCGCCATCACGGGTGTTGTGATAGTACAGCGTTTTCACGCCGAATTTATAGGCGTTGAGCAGATCTTTCAGCAACTGCTGCATCGGCACTTTTCCGGACGGGAAACGCGTCGGGTCATAGTTGGTGTTGGCGGAAATCGACTGATCGATAAACTTCTGCATGATGCCGACCAGCTGCAGATAGCCGTCGTTATTCGGCATTTCCCACAACAGTTCGTAGGCGTTCTGCAGATTTTCGTAATCCGGAACGACCTGGCGCAAAATCCCATCTTTCGACGCTTTGATGCTCACGTGGCCGCGCGGCGGTTCGATGCCGTTGGTGGCGTTGGAGATCTGCGAAGAGGTCTCAGACGGCATCAGCGCGGAGAGCGTGGAGTTACGCAGGCCGTGAGTTTTAATGGATTCGCGCAGCTGCTCCCAGTCGAAATGCAGAGATTCGCTCACGATCGCATCCAGGTCTTTCTTATAAGTATCGATCGGCAGAATACCCTGCGCGTAGGTGGTTTCATTGAACCACGGGCAGGCGCCTTGTTCGATAGCCAGTTCGTTGGAGGCCTTCAGCAGATAGTACTGAATAGCTTCGAACGTTTTGTGCGTCAGATTGTTGGCGCTGCCGTCGGAGTAGCGCTTGCCATGTTTCGCCAGATAGTAAGCGAAGTTGATAACGCCGATACCCAGCGTACGACGACCCATCGCGCCACGTTTAGCCGCCGGGATTGGGTAATCCTGATAGTCCAGCAACGCATCCAGCGCGCGCACCGCCAGTACCGCCAGATCCTCCAGCTCATCGAGGCTATCGATGGCGCCAAGGTTGAATGCCGACAGCGTGCACAGCGCGATTTCGCCATTTTCGTCGTTCACATCGTCCAGCGGTTTGGTCGGCAGGGCGATTTCCAGGCACAGGTTAGACTGGCGCACCGGCGCGACAACCGGGTCGAACGGGCTGTGGGTGTTGCAGTGGTCAACGTTCTGGATATAGATACGGCCGGTAGAGGCGCGTTCCTGCATCATCAGCGAGAACAGCTCAACGGCTTTAATACGCTGTTTGCGGATACTGTCGTCTTTTTCGTATTTAGTGTACAGACGTTCGAACTCGTCCTGATCGGCGAAGAACGCATCGTACAGGCCAGGAACGTCGGACGGGCTGAACAGGGTGATGTCCTCGCCCTTCAGCAGGCGGGTGTACATCAGCTTGTTGATCTGCACGCCGTAGTCCATGTGGCGAACGCGGTTGGCGTCGGTGCCGCGGTTGTTTTTCAACACCAGCAGGCTTTCGACTTCCAGATGCCACATCGGATAGAAGAGGGTGGCCGCGCCGCCGCGAACGCCGCCCTGCGAGCAGGATTTCACCGCGGTCTGGAAGTGCTTATAGAACGGGATGCAGCCGGTGTGGAAGGCTTCGCCGCCGCGGATCGGGCTACCCAGCGCACGAATGCGGCCGGCGTTGATACCGATACCGGCGCGCTGGGAAACGTATTTCACAATCGCGCTGGAGGTGGCGTTGATCGAATCCAGGCTATCGCCGCACTCGATCAGCACGCAGGAGCTGAACTGACGAGTTGGGGTACGCACGCCAGACATGATCGGCGTCGGCAGCGAAATTTTAAAGGTGGACACCGCGTCATAGAAACGCTTGATGTAGTCCAGACGGGTCTCACGCGGATAGTTAGAGAACAGGCAAGCCGCAACCAGAATATAGAGGAACTGGGCGCTTTCATAGATTTCGCCGCTGACGCGGTTCTGCACCAGGTATTTACCTTCCAGCTGCTTAACGGCCGCGTAGGAGAAGTTCATATCGCGCCAGTGGTCGATAAAACCGTCCATCTGCTGGAACTCTTCTTCCGTGTAGTCTTCCAGCAGATGATGATCGTATTTACCTTTTTCGACCATGTTCACCACATGGGTGTACAGCGCCGGCGGTTCAAACTGGCCAAACGCTTTCTTGCGCAGGTGGAAAATCGCCAGTCGCGCGGCCAGGTACTGGTAGTCCGGCGCATCGCGGGAGATCAGGTCCGCTGCGGCCTTAATAATGGTCTCGTGGATGTCGGCGGTTTTAATGCCGTCATAGAACTGAATATGCGAACGCAGCTCTACCTGGGAAATCGAAACGTTATTCAGTCCTTCTGCCGCCCAATCTAGTACGCGATGGATTTTGTCGAGATTGATACGCTCGGTGCTACCGTCGCGCTTTGTCACCAGCAGACTCTGATTCATGTGGTTTTTACCTGTCCGTGAGAAAAAATATCCCCCCATTTATCCACAGCCAGTCGTTGTGACTAACTCTGTGGATAAATACTATATGTAGGGGGTTGTCGATAAAAAGAACGCTATATGGTGAGTTATTTTAGTAAGGATTCTTTTGAGTACAAGGGTTGATTTTGACGTTAATTTGAGGTTGCGCAGGCGTAATAATCGCTAAGTCCACGCCGTATAAGGCCTGGAGAAGAAGTCAATAAAACAGAAAAAAAAATCAAAATTTGATCGAGTGCTGATTTCTTCGTCGGAAGGGAAAATTGCGCAGCTTGATGCCGCGCAATCATCATCATAAAAACGTATGACGTTATGCTTTTTTCGCCGTTGTATGCAACATATAGTTAACATCAACCCCCGGCGCCAGCTTGAAGGTATTGGTGAGCGGATTGTAATGCAGGCCGGTAATGTGCTGCTCTTTCAGAGGAGTCTGATCGATCCAGCCGATGAGCTCCGCCGGCTTGATAAATTTCTTAACGTCATGCGTACCTTTTGGCACCATTTTCATCACGTATTCCGCGCCGACCACGGCCATCAGCCACGCTTTGCCGTTGCGGTTAATGGTCGAGAAGAAGACCTGGCCGCCGGGCTTCACTAGCCGCGCGCAGGCGTGCACTACCGACTGTGGGTCAGGGACGTGCTCGAGCATCTCCATACAGGTGACGACGTCGTACTGCTGGGCGTGCTTCGCCGCATGCTCTTCGACGGTCTCCTGCACGTACTCTACCTGAACGCCGCTCTCCAGCGCGTGCAGTTTTGCGACCTGCAGCGGCTCGAAGCCCATATCCAGACCAGTGACCGTCGCACCTTCGCGCGCCATGCTTTCGGCGAGGATGCCGCCGCCGCAGCCGACATCGAGCACTTTTTTGCCGAACAGGCCGCCGGAGCGTTCGGCAATATAGCCAAGGCGCAACGGGTTGATGCGATGCAGCGGTTTGAACTCGCCTTCTAGATCCCACCAGCGCGAGGCGACGGCTTCAAATTTGGCGATTTCATTGTGATCAACGTTGGGGGCCACCGACGGTTTTTCGGCATTCATGGGCGCTTTTACTCCTTTTCTGTTCTGACCTGCGAGTATATCAGCAGACTGCCACGAATAAACCGTATTGCTTTACCTCTATTACGACGGCTGTGTTATAATTTGCGACCTTTGAATCCGGGACACAGTAGAGGGATAGCGGTTAGATGAGCGACCTTGCGAGAGAAATTACACCGGTCAACATTGAGGAAGAGCTGAAAAGCTCGTATCTGGATTATGCGATGTCGGTCATTGTTGGCCGTGCGCTGCCGGATGTCCGAGATGGCCTGAAGCCGGTACACCGTCGCGTACTATACGCCATGAACGTATTGGGCAATGACTGGAACAAAGCCTATAAAAAATCAGCCCGTGTCGTTGGCGACGTAATCGGTAAATACCACCCGCATGGTGATACCGCCGTTTATGACACCATCGTACGTATGGCGCAGCCGTTCTCCTTGCGTTATATGCTGGTCGATGGCCAGGGTAACTTTGGTTCTGTCGATGGCGACTCCGCCGCAGCGATGCGTTATACGGAAATCCGTATGTCGAAGATCGCTCATGAGCTGATGGCCGATCTCGAAAAAGAGACGGTTGATTTCGTCGACAACTATGACGGCACGGAGAAAATCCCTGACGTCATGCCGACAAAAATCCCTAACCTGCTGGTGAACGGTTCTTCCGGTATCGCCGTAGGTATGGCGACCAACATTCCGCCGCATAACCTGACGGAAGTCATCAACGGCTGCCTGGCATACGTTGACAACGAAGACATCAGCATTGAAGGGCTGATGGAACACATTCCGGGCCCGGACTTCCCGACCGCCGCTATCATTAACGGCCGTCGCGGTATTGAAGAGGCCTATCGTACCGGTCGCGGTAAAGTTTACATTCGCGCGCGCGCGGAAGTCGAAGCTGACGCGAAAACCGGCCGTGAAACCATCATCGTGCACGAAATTCCGTATCAGGTGAACAAAGCGCGCCTGATTGAGAAAATCGCCGAGCTGGTGAAAGAAAAACGCGTTGAAGGCATCAGCGCGCTGCGAGACGAATCTGACAAAGACGGTATGCGTATCGTTATCGAAGTGAAACGCGACGCGGTGGGTGAAGTGGTTCTTAACAACCTCTACTCCCAGACCCAACTGCAGGTTTCCTTCGGTATCAACATGGTTGCGCTGCACCACGGTCAGCCGAAGATCATGAACCTGAAGGACATCATTGCGGCGTTTGTTCGTCACCGCCGCGAAGTTGTCACTCGTCGTACTATTTTCGAACTGCGCAAGGCGCGCGACCGTGCGCATATCCTTGAAGCGCTGGCGATTGCGCTGGCTAACATCGATCCGATCATTGAACTGATTCGCCGTGCGCCGACGCCGGCGGAAGCAAAAGCGGGTTTAATCGCGCGTTCATGGGATCTGGGCAATGTCTCCGCGATGCTGGAGCGCGCCGGCGATAACGCCGCACGTCCGGAATGGCTGGAGCCAGAGTTTGGCGTGCGTGATGGCCAGTACTATCTGACCGAACAGCAGGCTCAGGCGATTCTGGATCTGCGTCTGCAGAAACTGACCGGTCTGGAGCATGAAAAACTGCTCGACGAGTACAAAGAGCTGCTGGATCAGATTGCCGAGCTGCTGCACATCCTGGGCAGCGCCGATCGTCTGATGGAAGTTATTCGCGAAGAGCTGGAGCTGGTTAAAGAACAGTTTGGCGATGCGCGTCGTACCGAAATCACCGCCAACAGCGCTGATATCAATATCGAAGACCTGATTAACCAGGAAGATGTTGTCGTGACCCTGTCGCACCAGGGCTATGTGAAATATCAACCGTTAACCGACTACGAAGCGCAGCGTCGTGGCGGTAAAGGTAAATCGGCAGCGCGTATTAAAGAAGAAGACTTTATCGACCGTCTGCTGGTGGCCAACACCCATGACACGATCCTCTGCTTCTCCAGCCGTGGTCGTCTGTACTGGATGAAAGTGTATCAGTTGCCGGAAGCCAGCCGCGGCGCGCGTGGTCGACCAATCGTCAACCTGCTGCCGCTGGAAGCTGACGAGCGTATCACCGCTATCCTGCCGGTTCGCGAGTACGAAGAGGGCGTTAACGTCTTTATGGCGACCGCCAGCGGTACCGTGAAGAAAACGGCATTGACCGAGTTCAGCCGCCCGCGTTCTGCCGGTATCATTGCCGTCAATCTGAACGAAGGCGACGAACTGATCGGCGTCGATCTGACTTCTGGCCAGGACGAAGTGATGCTGTTCTCCGCCGCTGGTAAAGTGGTGCGCTTTAAAGAAGACGCCGTTCGCGCGATGGGCCGTACCGCAACTGGCGTACGCGGTATCAAGCTGGCGGGCGAAGATAGCGTCGTGTCGCTGATTATTCCTCGTGGCGAAGGGGCGATCCTGACCGTGACGCAAAACGGTTACGGCAAGCGTACCGCGGCCGAAGAGTATCCGACCAAGTCGCGTGCGACGCAGGGCGTTATCTCTATTAAGGTCACCGAACGTAACGGTTCCGTGGTCGGCGCCGTGCAGGTCGATGATTGCGACCAGATCATGATGATTACCGATGCGGGCACCCTGGTGCGTACTCGCGTTTCTGAAGTGAGCATCGTGGGTCGTAATACTCAGGGCGTGATTCTGATCCGTACCGCGGAAGATGAAAACGTTGTCGGCCTGCAGCGCGTGGCTGAACCGGTTGACGACGAAGAACTGGATGCCATCGATGGCAGCGTAGCGGAAGGCGATGATGATATCGCGCCGGAAAACGACGCTGACGACGACATCGCCGAAGACGAAGAGTAATCGTCGCAGGTAAATGTTCTGAAAGGGCCGGGTGTTATCCCGGCCCTTTTTGCATTAACATTGCGGCAAAGCCCATTTACCGCTACTTTAACCCCATTCTGTTGAGCCCCTGACGACCGAGCATTGCCCCATTGAAATATCTTGCCTCGTTTCATACGACCTTAAAGGTTTCTCGTTATCTGTTCAGAGCGCTGGCGGTTCTGCTATGGATGCTGATTGCTTTTGTCTCCGTGTTTTATATCGTTAATGCGCTGCATGAACGGGAATCGGAAATTCGTCAGGAACTGAATCTTAACGCCGACCAGGCCCAGCGCTACATCCAGCGTACCGCGGATGTCATCAAAGAGCTGAAGTACGTCGCAGGCAACCGCGCGGCGACCGGCAGCGAGGGTAGCGCGCTACTTGCCAATAGTGGCAATATCACAATCCCTAATTTTGAACCGCTGTATCCGGATTCCGACTGCGGCGCAATGAGCGGCGCCTGGCGCAACTCACTGCAATCGCTGGCGTGGTTCATGCGCTACTGGCGGGATAATTTCTCTGCCGCCTACGACCTGAACCGTATTTTTTTAATTGGCAGCGACAACCTCTGCATGGCTAACTTCGGCCTGCGCGATATGCCGCTGGAGCGCGATCAGGCGCTGAAGGTGCTGCATCAGCGTATCGAACAATATCGCGATGCGCCGCAAAACGAGCGCGGCAATAACCTGTTCTGGATTAGCCAGGGCGTGCGTCCGGGCGTTGGTTATTTCTACGCCCTGACGCCTATTTATATGGCTAACCGTCTGCAGGCGATGCTCGGCGTTGAGCAGACTATCCGCATGGAGAGCTTCTTTACTCCAGGTAGCCTGCCGATGAGCGTGACGATCCTCGACGATAACGGTCAGCAGCTCATTTCCCTTGCCGGGCCGGATAACAGCATTAAACCGGAAACCCGCTGGATGCAGGAGCGGATGTGGTTTGGCTACAGCTCTGGTTTCCGCGAGCTGGTGCTGAAAAAGAGCCTGCTGCCATCATCGCTGAGCATTGTCTATTCGGTTTCCGTCGATCAGGTGCTGGAGCGTATCAGGATGCTGATCCTCAACGCTATCGTGCTGAATATCCTGACCGGCGCGATCCTGTTCGCGCTGGCGCGTATGTATGAACGGCGGATATTTATTCCGGCGGAAAACGACGCCCAGCGGCTGGAAGAGCATGAGCAGTTCAACCGTAAGATCGTCGCCTCCGCGCCGGTCGGAATCTGCATTCTACGCACGCAGGACGGCACCAATATACTGAGTAACGAACTGGCGCATAACTATCTGAATATGCTGACGCACGAAGACCGCCAGCGGCTCACGCAGATTATTTGCGGCCAGCAGGTCAACTTCGTCGACGTGTTAACCAGCAACAACACCAACCTGCAGATTAGTTTTGTACACTCGCGATATCGTAATGAAAACGTCGCGATTTGCGTGCTGGTTGACGTTTCCGCCCGAGTGAAAATGGAAGAGTCGCTGCAGGAGATGGCCCAGGCGGCAGAGCAGGCCAGCCAGTCGAAATCGATGTTCCTCGCCACCGTCAGCCACGAGCTGCGTACGCCGCTGTACGGCATTATTGGCAACCTCGACCTGCTGCAGACCAAAGCGTTGCCGAAGGGAGTCGATCGCCTGGTGACGGCGATGAATAACTCCTCCAGCCTGCTTTTGAAGATTATCAGCGATATTCTCGACTTCTCGAAAATTGAGTCTGAGCAGCTCAAAATCGAGCCGCGAGAGTTTTCGCCGCGCGAGGTTATGAATCATATTTCGGCGAACTATCTACCGCTGGTGGTGCGCAAGCAGCTTGGGCTGTACTGCTTCATTGAGCCGGATGTCCCGCAGACGATGATTGGCGACCCGATGCGCCTGCAGCAGGTTATTTCCAACCTGCTGAGTAACGCCATTAAATTTACCGATACCGGCTGTATCGTGCTGCATGTACGGCGCGCCGGCGACTATCTGCAAATTAGCGTACGTGATACCGGCGAAGGGATCCCGGCGAAAGAGGTTGTGCGCCTGTTCGACCCGTTCTTCCAGGTTGGTACCGGGGTGCAGCGTAATTTCCAGGGCACCGGCCTGGGACTGGCTATCTGTGAAAAACTCATCAGCATGATGGATGGCGACATTGACGTGGAAACTGAACCCGGCATGGGGAGCCGTTTCACCATTCGCATTCCGTTATACGGCATGCAGCAGATGCCGCCGCTGTTGGCCGAACAGCACAGCAACAGCACCTGTTGGCTGGCGATTCATAATACGTCACTGGCGTTGTTTATCGAATCGTTGCTGCAATATCATGGCCTGACGGTACGGCAATTTGCTGGCCAGACGCCAGCCGCTGACGATATTTTATTAACCGATGATGAACTCAGCGAGCGTTGGCCGGGAAGCGCTGCGGTGATCTTCTGCCGTCGGCATATCGGTATCCCCGTTGAGCGCGCGCCGGGAGAGTGGTTGCATAGCGTCACCACGCCGCATGAACTTCTGCCGTTGCTGGGACGCCTGCTGCATCTGGCGCTGGCGGTAGAAGAGAATGGTCCGGCGCTGTCGGCCCACGACGCGCCAACGGTCAGCAATGACGACATGATGATTCTGGTGGTCGACGATCACCCGATTAACCGCCGCCTGTTGGCCGATCAGCTTGGCTCACTGGGTTATCAATGCGTGACGGCCAATGATGGCGTCGATGCGCTTAACGTCCTGAGTAAACAACATATTGATATTGTTCTCAGCGACGTGAACATGCCAAACATGGATGGTTACCGTCTGACGCAGCGAATCCGTCAACTGGAGATGACGCTACCGGTTATTGGCGTGACGGCAAACGCGCTGGCGGAAGAAAAACAACGCTGTCTGGAGTCGGGAATGGATAGCTGTCTGTCAAAACCAGTGACGCTGGATATCCTCAAGCACACGCTGGCCACCTATGCCGCGCAGGTGCGTAAAGCCAGAAAAACAAGCTGAAGTCGCACTTCATCGTGTTGAGATCGCCCCGGAGCGCGATGCTTTCCGGGGTGGGGGAATAAGGCTTCAGAATGGCCCGGAAACGGCGGCTTGCCGCCATCCGGGAAATGTGAATTACTCTTTATCCGTTGAGGTGAGAGAAACGGAAGAGAGGTAGTTCAGCAGCGCGATATCATTTTCAACGCCCAGCTTCATCATGGCCGATTTCTTCTGGCTACTGATGGTCTTGATGCTGCGGTTCAGCTTTTTAGCGATTTCGGTGACCAGGAAGCCTTCAGCGAACAAACGCAGAACTTCACTCTCTTTCGGCGACAGGCGTTTGTCGCCATAGCCGCCGGCGCTGATTTTCTCCAGCAGGCGGGAGACGCTTTCCGGGGTAAACTTTTTGCCTTTCTGCAGCGCGGCCAGCGCTTTCGGCAGATCGGTCGGCGCGCCCTGTTTCAGCACGATCCCTTCAATGTCGAGATCCAGTACTGCGCTCAGGATCGCCGGATTGTTGTTCATCGTCAGGACAATGATCGACAGCTCCGGGAAATGGCGTTTGATGTATTTGATCAGGGTGATCCCATCGCCATATTTGTCGCCAGGCATCGACAAGTCGGTAATCAGAACGTGCGCGTCAAGCTTAGGAAGGTTGTTAATCAGGGCTGTGGAATCTTCAAATTCGCCAACAACATTCACCCACTCGATCTGCTCAAGTGATTTGCGAATGCCGAACAGTACGATCGGATGGTCATCGGCAATAATTACGTTCATATTGTTCATGTATTAGGCTACCTTGCTACAGCAAGCTCTTGACGTAACCGTCAATGTCGCTGATGTATTTTTCTATACCTTGAGTATCTCGTTCATGAATCAGATGCTCAAGCGCTTCACATAACTGCTTGCCGGGTATCAAATTAAGCATAGCAAACGCGCCTTTAAGGCGGTGAGCGGTCTGCGCCAGCGCAGCGAAATCGCTGGTGGTGAATTCAGTATACAATCTCTGAACATCATCCGGTACCGTGTCGGCAAACAGCGCGTAATAGCCGCTGGCATGGAGTTCCGCATTCCCCTCATTTCCTGTTGAGGAGGGCTGAACCTCTTCTTGCGCCAGCTGCTGCTCAATCAGCTGCAGGATAGCTTCCTGCATTGCAGTGCTGATATTAAAATTGACGCTCAACTGACCTGGGCCAATTTTGCGTATCCCAACCTCATCATCGCTTAAAAGCAAGCCTGAAGCAGTAAGATTAGACGGATTATCCGTTAAAAAGAGATCATACTCTTGACTTGTGAGCCTTTCGTCCGGGGTGATACAGCTTGCGCCCCAGCTCTCTAACTGACGCGTCACGATGCGGCGCACTTCATTGGCGGTAATGTCAATCATCACGACCACATCGTCCAGCAGATGTTCGCCTGAGTCGCTCTCTTCCTCACTTGCCGCCATTTTAAGGTGTAGCGAGTAGCGGGTGCCGAGCGATTCCCGCGCCTTAATATTAAGCTGTCCGCCAAGCTTGCGAGTTAACCGGTCGCACAGCCAGAAGGTGAGGGCGTTGGCTTTGCCGTACTGGTCGGCTTGCGTCTCATTAAGGAACGGGAAGTGCATATTATCGATTTCATTGCCGCTCACGCCATTGCCGGTATCGAGGATACGGAAGGTCAGACGATCGTCGGCAGATTCATCTTTGCTCACCTCAAGAGTAATTTTACCGATGGGGGTGGTGGTGATCGCGTATTGAATCAGAAGTAATAGCGTGCGGCGCAGCGCGTCGCGGTCGCCGTAGCGCTGCTCATTGGCCGGCAGCGCATTATTGATTAACAGCTGAAGTCCTTTGCGTTTCACCATCGGCAGGACTTCAGGAACCACTTCATCTATTAAGCCCTGAATGGAGAACAAACCGGGGGTGGTTTTCCAGGTATCGCTTTCCAGTAAGTTCGCCAACTGAATCTCATCGACAAGATGAACCAGTTCATCAGCGTGCTGCGCCAGTTTGCGGCTTTCATGAATCCCAACGGCCGCCGCCTCCTGCGCCAGAGCCTGCGCCGGGTCTTTCAGCGCGGCGCCAATATTCTGCATAAAGGCGATGCGCCCCTGCTGATTTTTCTCATACAGACGCTGGGCCTGTTTGAGTTTTTTGTTCACCATCACTTCTCTATCCTGGTCGCGAATAATCAGGATCTGCGTGCGAGGAGCCACCTGGCTGCGGTACTGGCGGATTTCATAAAGTTCATTATTGATCGTCGCCTGAATCACCCCTTGATGCTGATCGGCCAGATTGGTGATGTTCTGCAGGTTGAGGTGCGGCAGCAGATGATCGGCAATCGGGTTACTAATAATGGTGCGGTTGGCTTCCTGATCGTGGACCAACAGACCCAATGGTAGCAAAGAGACGATCTCTTCATTAATTGCGCGCTGAGCGCGCAGCTCGCTGTTGGCCGCGGCGGGGGCCGTGCTTACGCTGCCGGGGGTACGGCGGCCGCTATAGTTGCGGAAAGTGGCAAAGCCAAACAGGGTTAACGCCAGCAGGCCAATGGTGAGCAGCAGCGGCAGTAAAATATTCTGTAAGGATTCCATTAGCAAAGTGCTGAACGGCACGACCCACACCAGCCGCATGCCGGTGGTATTGATGGCGGTGGTTATCTCAATACGCAGGCCATTAAAGCTGACGCTAACGTTATCAACGGCTTCTTTGTCTGAGCTGGTAGCGCCATTTTGCGCCGGATCTGGCTCGAGACGGAAGCTGTCCAGCGACATGCTCGGGGGGATGAGGTCGTTAATCGGTAAATCGAAGGCGACAACCGTTGCCAGATGACCCGGCTGGTTAAAGGTGGTACGCAGCGTGAAGTAATGGCCATTTTGCCAGGTCAGATGACGCAGCGAAGAAAAGGTTTCCCGTTCGTCCAGCGTATTTGCCTGCAGGAGCATTTCGGCGCGGCGGGATTCCACCACGCTGCTAATCGTCGATTCTTTAAAACTCGAAGACAGATCTTTCAGCGGCAGGGTAGAGACCAGAATCAGGCTGTTATCCAACCCATTCAGGTAATACATCGACCAGGGAATGGTTTCCGCGCCCCATAAAATATCGAGGTAGTTGGAAATTTTCTGCGTCATCTCAAGCGTCGAGCTGTCATGAGAGCCGAAGATCAGCGCTTCGGTCTTACGTCGCGGCTTTTCCAGATAGTAGACGTCCTGCTTCAGCCGCGTCTCCTGCAGACCATCGCTTGAGGTACTTGAGCTGGTGGCGGCAATGTTGTCGTAAATCTGCCAGGTGGCGTAACGCCAGGTATCGATGCGTTTGTGTAACGCGTGGCTGATATCAACCACCTGGTAACTCCGGTCTTTTAGCCACGTATTAACCGAACTTTGGATCATCACGCCCATCGTCGCGAGCAAGACGATAACCATCAAGATGAAGAACCGGGTGATGCTACCGGGGATCAGGGAGAATTTTTTTTGGGTCATCGCGTGGCAGAGCTGCTCAGTAGTGTTTGTAAACAGGATGTTGCGCCATAGTGACGGGCAGCACAACGAATACTGGCAGGAAGTATAAAGGCTAACGCGGGAAATCCATACAACAGATTGACGCTGAGGGATCTTTTAATGCTGAGATTTCTCTCAAAACCATAGATGCGACAAATATGTACAGTTGAATTGATCTTGTACAATTAACCGACATTTCTTGCAGATAAATAGCACTAAAAAACAAGAAATTGGCCAAATAGGCTGACTTTCATTCGGAATTGATTGATTAATAGTCGTTATTTTTTTGCTGCGTTAGCACAGCATAATTCAAGATACGTAAAGAAGGGTAAAAAAAAACCGGATGCGAGGCATCCGGTTGAAATAGGGGTAAACAGACATTCAGAACTGAATGACGGTAATAAATAAAGTTAATGATGATAGCGAGGATTATTTTAGTCTTCGGGGAGGATTTTGTTTTACCATTCAGTGCTATACATTTGAATGCTTGTAATGCAATGATTTGTAATGAAAATATTATTTTTTTGATTTTTGGTGCTTATTTTTGCGACCTTTATTGCGCCTAAAAAGTTCCTTGGTATTTACAAATTGAAACATCTTGTGCGCATTTTGAAACACCTTAGAAGTTTTCGTATCATATTCTTGTTGGATTATTCTGCATTTTGCAGCACAATGAATACAGCCGACTGATTAGAAGGGTAATCAGTAAGCAGTGGCAATAATAAAAGGCATATAACAAACAGAGGGTTAATAACATGAAAGTTAAAGTACTGTCCCTCCTGGTACCAGCACTGCTGGTAGCGGGCGCAGCAAATGCGGCTGAAATTTATAACAAAGACGGCAACAAATTAGACCTGTACGGTAAAATCGACGGTCTGCACTACTTCTCTTCCGACGACAGCGTCGACGGCGACCAGACCTACATGCGTGTCGGCGTGAAAGGCGAAACCCAGATCAACGACCAGCTGACCGGTTACGGCCAGTGGGAATACAACGTTCAGGCGAACAACACTGAAAGTTCCAGCGACCAGGCGTGGACTCGTCTGGCCTTCGCGGGTCTGAAATTCGGCGATGCGGGTTCTTTCGACTACGGTCGTAACTACGGCGTTGTTTACGACGTAACTTCCTGGACCGACGTTCTGCCGGAATTCGGCGGCGACACCTACGGTTCCGACAACTTCCTGCAGTCCCGTGCTAACGGCGTTGCCACCTACCGTAACTCTGACTTCTTCGGTCTGGTTGACGGCCTGAACTTTGCTCTGCAGTACCAGGGTAAAAACGGCAGCGTGAGCGGCGAAGATCAGACCAACAACGGTCGCGGCTTCCAGAAACAGAACGGCGAAGGCTTCGGCACCTCCGTGACTTATGATATCTGGGACGGCATCAGCGCTGGTTTCGCGTACTCCAGCTCTAAACGTACCGATGAGCAGAACAGCATTAACACTCGTTATACTGACTCCAACGGTGTTTCCCGTCGCGTACTGGGTGAAGGCGATCACGCTGAAACCTACACCGGTGGTCTGAAATACGACGCCAACAACATCTACCTGGCGACTCAGTACACCCAGACCTACAACGCAACCCGCACCGGTAACATCGGTTTTGCTAACAAAGCGCAGAACTTCGAAGTTGTTGCTCAGTACCAGTTCGACTTCGGTCTGCGTCCGTCCGTGGCTTACCTGCAGTCTAAAGGTAAAGACATGGGCCGTTACGGCGACCAGGACATCCTGAAATATGTTGACCTGGGTGCGACCTACTACTTCAACAAAAACATGTCCACCTACGTTGATTACAAAATCAACCTGCTGGACGACAACAAGTTCACTAAAGATGCAAGCATCTCTACTGACAACGTTGTGGCTCTGGGCCTGGTTTACCAGTTCTAAGCAAGCTGAAGTGTTGAAAAAGGCGCCTGCGGGCGCCTTTTTTTATGCCCGGTTTAACCTCGCTGGTATACTCTGGCTGCCTTTGTAACAGGAGCCCGTTTTCATGGATACCACCTTTTTCCGCGCCGCCTTTTTCGGCCTCTGCGTTCTGCTTACCGGCTGTGATTCTGCGACATCCCCGGCCACGCCAAAATCCGCCGCCACCGTACTCGATGGCAAAACGATGGGGACCTACTGGCGCGTTAGCGTTGTTGGGTTGGATCCGGCGAAAGCCGAAGATTTACGCCATAAAGTTCAGGCGCAGCTCGACGGCGATGATTGGCTGCTTTCGACCTGGAAAAACGACTCCGCGCTGATGCGCTTCAATCATGCCGCCACCACCGAACCGTGGCCAGTGAACGAGGCGATGGCGGATATCGTCACTCTGTCGCTGCGCATTGGCGCCAAAACCGCCGGAGCGATGGACATTACCGTCGGGCCGCTGGTCAATTTATGGGGTTTTGGCCCGGATAAGCAGCCGGTTAAAACGCCGACGGAGCAGCAAATCGCGGCGGCAAAAGCGCGTACCGGGCTGCAGCATCTGACGGTGATTAACCGCGCCGATAAACAATATCTACAAAAAGATATTGCGGATTTATTTGTCGATCTTTCCACCGTCGGCGAGGGCTATGCCGCCGATCATCTGGCGCGCCTGATGGAGCAGGAAGGGATCGCCCGCTATCTGGTGTCGGTTGGTGGCGCGCTGGTCAGCCGCGGGATGAACGGCGACGATAAACCGTGGCGGGTGGCGATTCAAAAACCGACCGACCGTGAAAACGCTGTGCAGGCGATAGTCGATATCAACGGCCACGGCATCAGTACCTCCGGCAGCTATCGCAACTACTACGAGCTGGACGGCAAACGTATTTCTCACGTTATCGATCCGCAAACCGGCCACCCCATCAACCATAAGCTGGTATCGGTGACGGTGATTGCGCCGACGGCGCTGGAAGCCGACGGCTGGGATACCGGGCTGATGGTATTAGGGCCGGAAAAAGCGCAAAAGGTGGCACACGAGCAGGGGCTAGCGGTCTATATGATCGTCAAAGAGGGCGATGGCTTTAAGACCTGGATGTCGCCGCAGTTCCGCACCTTCCTTGTCGGCGAGCAGAATTAAAAAGCAAGAAGCGCAGTTTTTTAGATCGGAGCAAGGCGCAAAGTAAGGATACACTTACAGCAGGAGCCCGCTATGAAACCGATGATTGCCGATATGACTAACGATGACCGCCGCTGGCAGGCGGTCTGCGAACGCGACGCCAGCGCCGACGGGCAGTTTGTTTTCGCCGTGTTGACCACCGGCGTCTGCTGCCGTCCCTCGTGCCGTTCACGGCGCGCGCTACGGGAGAATGTCCGCTTTTATGCTGATGTCGAAGCCGCAAAGGCCGCCGGATATCGCCCCTGTAAACGGTGTCGGCCGGATAATCTCGACCCGGACCAACAGCGGGTCGAGAAGGTGGCCGCCGCCTGCCGTCTGCTGGAGCAAGAGGTGCCAATCACCCTTGAGGCGCTGGCGCAGCAGCTGGCGGTCAGCCCGTTTCATTTCCATCGCATTTTTAAATCGGTCACCGGGCTTACGCCCAAGGCCTGGCAGCAGGCGTGGCGCGCGCGGCGCCTACGCGAAGCATTAAGTCATGGCCAGAACGTCACCAGCGCGGCATTAGCCGCCGGCTTCCCTGATTCCGCCAGCTATTATCGCCAGGCAAATGAGACGCTGGGCATGACCGCCCGCCAGTTTAAACGCGGCGGCGCAGATATATTGATTAGCTGGGTTTGCTGCAATAGCGCCTCAGGACGGTGCCTGGTGGCGTTCAGTGAACGCGGCGTATGCGCTGTGTTGCTGGGCGATGACGATAAGGCGTTATATGCGCAGCTGGCGAGCTTGTTTCCCGGCGCCCAATTACAGCCGGGTGATGACACGTTTACCGAACGCGTGGCGCAGGTGGTTGCCCATCTGGACAACCCGCAGCAGGCGGTGAATTTGCCGCTGGATATTCGTGGTACCGCTTTCCAGCAACGGGTCTGGCAAGCCTTGCGCCAGATCCCGGCAGGCGAAACCCGCAGCTATCGCGAGGTAGCGCATAGCATCGGTCAACCGCGCGCGGTCAGAGCGGTAGCCGGGGCCTGCGCTGCCAATAAACTGGCGATAGTCATTCCTTGCCATCGGGTAGTGCGTGAGGGCGGGGCGCTTTCCGGCTATCGTTGGGGAAGCGAACGTAAAGCGCTGCTGCTGGCGCGCGAAGCAAAAATGCGGGAGAAATAATGCTCGATCTGTTTGCCGATACGCCGCCCTGGCAGGAGCCGCTGGCCCCCGGGGCGATGATATTACGCCGCTTCGCCGTGCAGCGCGCGCCGGCGCTGCTGCAGGCCATCGCCGCGGTAGCCAGCGCTTCTCCGTTCCGCCAGATGGTGACCCCTGGCGGTTATACCATGTCGGTGGCCATGACCAACTGTGGCCAACTCGGCTGGACAACCGATATGCACGGCTATCTCTATGCGCCGGGCGATCCGTTGACCGGCGAACATTGGCCGCCGATGCCATTGATTTTTCAGCAACTGGCGGCGGAGGCGGCGCAGGAGGCGGGTTATGCGCATTTCTCCCCGGACGCCTGTTTGATTAACCGCTACCAGCCGGGCGCGAAGCTGTCGCTGCATCAGGATAAAGACGAGCGAGATTTGCGCGCGCCTATCGTTTCGGTGTCGTTGGGACTGCCGGCGGTGTTTCAGTTTGGCGGGCTGAAACGTAACGATCCGCTGCGTCGGCTGCTGCTGGAGCATGGCGATGTGGTGGTGTGGGGCGGCGAATCACGGCTCTTTTACCACGGCATCCAGCCGCTTAAACCGGGGGAGCACCCGCTGACCGGCGCCTGTCGTTATAACCTCACGTTTCGCCTCGCGGGAGGCCGGCAAAAACAAAAATAAGAATTATTCTTGCTGTCGTCGGCAAGCCGTTTAAACTGCTGGCTGTTTGCTTGTCCGGATCGTAGCTTATGGAATTACTTGTTCTTGTTTGGCGCCAGTACCGCTGGCCGTTCATTGCCGTCATGGCGCTCAGTTTGCTCAGCGCGGCGCTGGGTATCGGGCTTATCGCCTTTATTAACTTGCGCCTGATTTCCCTTGTGGATACCTCGCTCACCGTGCTGCCGGAGTTTCTCGGCCTGCTGCTGCTGTTGATGGCGGTCACGCTCGGCTCGCAGCTGGCGTTAACCACGCTTGGCCACCACTTTGTCTATCGCCTGCGCGGCGAATTTATTAAACGCATTCTCGACACCCAAATCGAAAAGATCGAAAAAATCGGCAACGCTTCGCTGCTGGCGGGCTTAACTAGTGACGTGCGTAACATTACCATCGCCTTTGTGCGCCTGCCGGAACTGGTGCAGGGGATTATCCTGACCTTCGGGTCCGCCGCCTACCTGGCTTTTCTGTCAGGTAAAATGATGCTGGTGACCGCGGTCTGGATGGCGGTCACCATCTGGGGCGGCTTTGTGCTGGTGGCGCGCGTCTATAAGCATATGGCAACGCTGCGCGAGACCGAAGATAAGCTGTATCATGATTATCAGACGGTGCTGGAAGGGCGCAAAGAGCTGACGCTCAACCGCGAACGCGCCGAATATGTTTTTAATCAGCTGTATCTGCCGGATGCCCGCGACTATCGCCACCACATCATCCGCGCCGATACGTTCCACCTGAGCGCGGTGAACTGGTCGAATATCATGATGCTTGGCGCCATCGGTCTGGTGTTCTGGATGGCGAATGGCCTCGGGTGGGCCAATACCGCGGTGGCGGCGACCTATTCTCTGACGCTGTTATTCCTGCGTACGCCGCTGCTGTCGGCGGTGGGGGCGCTGCCGACCTTGCTCAGCGCCCAGGTGGCATTCAATAAACTGCATCAGTTCGCGCTGGCGCCTTATCGCGCCGGTTTCCCCGAGCCGCAGGCGCATCCGCACTGGCAGACCCTGGAGCTGCGCGACGTGTCGTTCCACTACCCGGATAACAGTTTTGCCGTCGGGCCGATTAATTTAACTCTCAAACGCGGCGAACTGGTGTTTCTGATTGGCGGCAATGGCAGCGGTAAATCGACGCTGGCAATGTTGTTGACCGGGCTGTATCAACCGCTCTCCGGGCAGATCCTGCTCGATGGGCAACCGCTGGCGGCGGAAAAACCAGAAGATTACCGCAAGCTGTTCTCGGCGGTATTTACCGATGTCTGGCTATTTGATCGTCTGTTAGGGCCAAAAGGCGAACACGCCGATCCGGCGCTGGTCGCGAAGTGGCTGGCGTATCTGAAGATGGACCACAAGCTGCAGCTGGAAGAGGGAAAAATTCTCGATCTGAAGCTGTCTAAAGGACAGAAAAAGCGCGTGGCGCTGCTGCTGGCGCTGGCCGAAGAGCGCGATATCATTTTGCTCGATGAGTGGGCTGCGGATCAGGATCCGCATTTCCGCCGCGAGTTTTATCAGGTGTTATTACCGTTGATGCAGCAAATGGGGAAAACCGTGTTTGCTATCAGCCACGATGATCACTATTTCCAGCATGCCGATCGCCTGCTGGAGATGCGCAGCGGCAAGCTTAGCGAGCTCACCGGCGTTGAGCGCGAACTGGCGACCCGCGATGCGGTCGCGCGTACCGCCTGACGGTTTTGCTGGTTACCCGATCGGGCGTGCTCGCCCGTTCGGGACATATTGCTGGTTTTTACAGCAGATAAATTGCTGGCGGTTATTATTTCCCCCTCCTCGCGCTATGCTTATGGCTGCGGCCATGCAGGTCGACTTCTATTCTCACAAGGATTGCCTGAGCGATGTCCGTTTTGCATAAAAAAAGCGCCCGATTACGCGATGAAGAACGCGCCCGCCTGATTTGGCTATTGAGCACTGATAAAGCCGTCACCTCCGCGCTGCTGGGGAAACTCACCCTCGCGGAGCGCTATGATGAAGGGACGCTGGCCGATGACCTGGCGGAAGTGGAAGTGCTGGTGTCGCATCTGCCGCCGCCGGACCTCGCCGATGCCCTGGAAGCGCTGCCCTATGACGCGCGTACCGCGCTGTGGGGGCTGGTTGCCGATGACAAGCGCGGCGAGGTGCTGCTGGAGGCGTCAGAGAGCGTATGGGGCGATCTCATCGATAAGATGAGCGATCACGACTTGATATTTGCCCTGCAATCGCTGGATATTGATGAACAGGTTTACCTGTTGCAGCACCTGCCGCGCGACTTAACCGGCCGCCTGCTGGCGACGCTGCCGCCGGATAAACGTGCGCGCATTCGTCAGATGATGCGCTACGCCGATAACACCGTCGGCGCGATCATGGAATTTGAAGTGATTACCGTACGCCCGGAAGCCACTCTGGCGGCGGTACAGCGCTATCTGCGCCGTCTGGGCAAAATGCCGGAAAACACCGACAAACTGTTCGTCACCACCCGTAATAAACTGCTGCTTGGCGAGCTGGAGCTGCAGACTATTCTGCTCAATGATGCGCAAAAGCGCGTTGGCGAAGTGATGGAAGGCGATCCGGTGACTTTCCAGCCGCAGGAAGAGGCGGAAAAAGTGGCGCGTACCTTCGAGCGTGATGACTTACTGAGTGCTGCGGTGATTGATGCCGACGGCAAGCTGATGGGGCGTTTGACCATCGATGAGATCGTCGATGTGGTGTACGAAGAGACCGATAACGACCTGCGCCGGATGGGCGGTCTGAGCGAAGATGATGATGTTTTTGCGCCGGTGAGCAAAGCGGTGAAAACCCGCTGGGCGTGGCTGGCGGTGAACCTCTGTACGGCGTTTATCGCTTCACGGGTGATCGACGGCTTTGAACATACGATTTCGCAGCTGGTGGCTCTGGCCTCGCTGATGCCGATCGTCGCCGGGATTGGCGGGAATACCGGCAATCAGACGATCACCATGATCGTCCGTGCGATGGCGCTGCAGCAGATCCAGCCGGGAAGTTTTACCTTCCTGATCCTGCGCGAGATGGGCGTCGCGCTGATTAATGGCCTGGTATGGGGCGGGATAATGGGCGCTATCACCTGGTGGCTGTACGATGACCCGCAGCTTGGCGGGGTGATGACGTTGGCGATGATGCTCAACCTGCTGATGGCGGCGATGATGGGGGTTATCATCCCGATGGTGATGGTCAAGCTGGGGCGCGATCCGGCGGTCGGCTCCAGCGTGATGATCACCGCGATTACCGATACCGGCGGCTTCTTTATTTTCCTTGGTCTGGCGACGCTGTTTCTGATGTAAGCTGCGCTTTTACGCGCAGGCGGCGAGGGATGAGCGCCATTGCGATAAGCCCCGCCAGTACGCCGATCGCCAGATTACTGGTAGTGACCGTCACGACAACGGTCGCTGCCATGACCACCGTTTCCGGCCATGGATTGCGCGCCAGCGCGGTTGGGCGAATACTCTGCCAACTGAAGGTTTTCACCGCCACGATCACCATGACCCCGGCCAGCACCGCCATTGGAATTTTGGCCATTACCTGGCTTAGCACCGTCACCAGAAGCAGCAGTACCATACCGGCCACTATCGTCGATAGGCGGCTGCGCGCCTTGCCCATTTCTACGTTAACGATAGTCTGGCCGATCATCGCGCATCCGGCGATGCCGCCATAGCAGCCCGCGAGGATATTGGCGATCCCCAGTCCTGCGCTCTCACGCGACTTATTTGACGGCGTATGGGTGAGATCGTCCACCAGCTTTGCCGTCAGCAGCGATTCCATCAGGCCGACAAAGGCGATACTCAGGGCGCAGGGCCAGATAATTTTTAAGGTGCTTAAATCCAGCGGCACCGCCAGCGCGTTGAAGCCCGGCAGACCGCCGCTCATAGCGCCTTCATCACCCACGGTCGGCAGAAGCTGCCCGCTGGTGACGGTATAAGCAGTAAGGAGGACGATAGCAATAAGCGGCGCCGGCACGGCTTTGATAAAACGCGGCGCCCACAGCACGATGAGCAGCGTCAGAACGAACAGGCCGACGATGAGCGGTTGCCTGCTCCAGAAATGGGGAACCTGGGCGAAAAAAATAAGAATGCCTAGCGCATTAACAAACCCGGTCATCACCGGTGGCGGGATAAAGCGCATTAACCGCGCCATACCGCATATCCCAAACAAAATTTGAATAATACCAGCCAAAATGACAGCAGGCAGAATATACCCTACGCCATGCTGATGTACCATCGGGCCGATCACCAGGGCGACAGAACCTGCCGCCGCCGTCACCATCGCCGGGCGCCCGCCAAGAACCGACATCGCCAGACAGAGCACTGCCGAAGCAATCAGGCTGACCTGTGGGTCAACGCCGGCAATGACCGAAAATGAAATGACTTCAGGAATTAACGCCAGGGCAGTCAGCACGCCAGCAAGGGTCTCGCGTGTTATCAACGCCGGAGAGAGAGAGCGGAAAGTTGAGGGCATAAAAGTTCGCGGATGATAAAAAATTTGAAGTGAGGCATGCCGCCGTTGGCGTGCGCTCCATCACAGAACGGGAGATGATAGCGCGGAAATGACCATCATACCAGTACAAAAAGTGATTTTGTGTACACATTTATTAAACATTTTTATAACAGATCTCAAAACTCAACTTAAAATTTAAACAATATTTAAATTTTTGAGTACAGGTGGTACCTTTGATCCCGAGAATCGTTTCACCTGCGCTAAATAAAAAAAGCGAGTAAAAGTAAGGCTCAAATCCGATGAAGAAAAAGATGGCCGTACCCAGCTCACAGGCGGTTGGTTCCAATACAAATCGGACCAACACCCGCCATGAGCAAGAGACGGATGTATTGTTGATTGGCGGCGGTATCATGAGCGCCACGTTGGGAACCTGGCTGCAGGAACTGGAGCCGGATTGGTCTATTACCATGGTCGAGCAGATGACCAGCGTTGCCGAGGAAAGCTCGAACGGCTGGAACAATGCGGGTACCGGCCATGCGGCGCTGATGGAGCTTAACTACACGCCGCAAACCGCCAATGGAATCAATATCGACAAAGCGGTCGATATCAATGAGTCCTTCCATATTTCTCGTCAGTTTTGGGCCCACCAGGTGACCCGCGGCATCCTGACTAAGCCGAAATCTTTTATTAACAGCGTGCCGCACATGAGCTTTGTGTGGGGTGAAGACAACGTTAACTTCCTGCGCGCGCGCTACGCGGCGCTGCAGCAGAGCGAGCTGTTCCGCGGTATTCGCTATTCTGAAGATCATCAGCAGATCAAGGAGTGGGCGCCGCTGGTGATGGAAGGTCGCGATCCGCAGCAAAAAGTGGCGGCGACGCGTACCGAAATGGGCACCGACGTTAACTACGGCGAGATCACTCGCCAGCTGATCGCCGGGCTACAGACGCATGATAATTTTTCTCTCCAGTTGGGTACCGTCGTTCGCCGTTTTAAGCGCAATGCGGACAACAGCTGGACGGTGACGCTGGCGGATGCCAACAATCGTCACCAGAAGCGGACAATCAAAACCAAATTCATCTTTATTGGCGCGGGCGGCGCTGCTCTGACGCTGCTGCAGGAAACCGGCATTCCGCAGGCGAAAGAGTACGCGGGCTTCCCGGTTGGCGGACAGTTCCTGGTGTGTGAGAACCCGGAAGTGGTTAATCATCACCTGGCGAAAGTCTACGGCCAGGCGGAAGTTGGCGCGCCGCCGATGTCGGTGCCGCATATCGACACCCGTATTATCGACGGCAAACGCGTGGTGCTGTTCGGGCCATTCGCGACCTTCTCGACCCGTTTCCTGAAAAATGGATCGCTTTGGGATCTGCTGGCCTCGACGAATACCTCGAATATTCTGCCGATGCTTAACGTCGGGATGGATAACTTCGACCTGGTGAAATATCTGATTAGCCAGGTATTGCAGAAAGATAAAGATCGTCATGCCGCACTGTGCGAGTACTACCCGGAAGCGCGCAAAGAGGACTGGCGCCTGTGGCAGGCCGGTCAGCGTGTACAGATTATCAAACGTGATAAGAAGATGGGCGGCGTGTTGCGCCTTGGCACCGAAGTGGTGTGCGATGATGAAGGCACCGTAGCCGCGCTGCTGGGCGCTTCTCCTGGCGCGTCGACGGCGGCGCCGATCATGGTGCAGCTGTTGGAGAAAGTCTTCAAAGACAAAGTACAGACGCCGGCCTGGCAGGCGAAGATGAAAGAGATCGTGCCGAGCTACGGTATGCGTCTGGATGGTAACCCAGCCGCTATTGAGCAGGCGCTGGCGTGGACCAGTGAAGTGCTGGGGCTACACTACGAGCCGACGACTGCGGCGGACGAGGTGCCGCAGGCCGAACTCAAACCGTTGACCGGCGGCAAACCGATGGCGGATATCGCGCTATAACAAAAACGGCAGCCTTCGGGCTGCCGTTTTGTATTACCGCAGGCGATTAACGCTCAACGGCATTACCGATAGTTTCTTCAGCTTTCCAGATGCGGTATTTCACTTCGACGTTGGCCGGAGTATAAACCACGATCGGCAGCTTGCTGTTGTAACGCAGCAGGCCTGTATCGCCGAGACCAGCGGTAACAAATTTCTTCTCTTTCTTACCGTCCGGGCAGGCCATCATGGTGGAAACCGGGGACGTCAGCTTATCAAAGACATAGTAGTCATAGCCCCAGCCTTCCAGGGTTTTGCTTTCCAGTTGACCGCCCAGGCGGTGATGGTTGCAGTCGACTTCCAGCGTCTGGCCAATCATCAGTTCAACTTTTAACGCGGATTCATCCTGCTGCTGCGGCAGCTGAATCACCTGACGCTTCATCCCTTTTTCCGCTTTCGGATAGGGGGCGACTTTCTCCAGCGGCTGTTCAGCGGCTAAGGCGCTGGTGGAAACACAGGCAACGGCCAGCAGAGAAACAGCAAGCGTAGCGATTTTTTTCACGGTTGATCATCCTTTATTATCGTTACTAACCAATACAGACTAACATCATTGTCGTGAATGGTAAGAGTTATTTACCATTATTTTCAATATGAATAGTGAAATGCACTAGCAAGCTGAGGCTTGCGTTAGCTATTCATCGCGGCTGTTTTTGGCTTCTTCAATAAACTCTTCGTCCAGTAAGTCGGCGTTCCCGGCGTGTTCACGGCCCGATAACAGGTTCCAGCAGGCAATAAACAAGGCGGCAATCAGCGGGCCGATGACAAAGCCGTTGATGCCATAGATTTCCATGCCGCCAAGGGTGGCAATCAGGATCAGATAATCCGGCATTTTGGTATCTTTCCCCACCAGTAGCGGACGCAGAATGTTATCCACCAGGCCGATGACAATCACGAAGAAACCGACAATAAACGCCCCTTGCCACAATTGCCCGGTGGCGAACAGGTAAATCGCCGCCGGCACCCAGATGATGGCGGAGCCCACCGCCGGGATGAGCGACAGAAAGGCCATTAAAGCGCCCCACAGAATGCTGCCATCAAGACCGACAATCCAGAATGCAAAGCCGCCGAGCGCCCCCTGCGCCAGCGCGACGGCAACGGTACCTTTAACCGTCGCCCGCGCGACGGCGGCGAATTTGGCAAACAGATGTTGTTTTACGTAATTGGATAGCGGCAAGGATTCAAGGATCAGAAGTACCAGATAGGGGCCATCCTTCAGCAAGAAGAACAGCAGGTATAACATAATGCCGAAGCTGACGGTAAAGCCAAAGGTCCCTTTACCAATCAGGAAGGCGCTACCGGCCAGATACTGCCCGCCTTTCAGGGCGGCATCGGACAGCTGCTGCTGAATCTGTTCCGCGCTATCGAGATTGTGCTCGGAGAGGAAACTTCTGGCCCAGCTCGGGAGATGGGCAAACAGGTTGGCGACCACCGTCGGAAACTGGGTGTCGTTGTGCTGTAACTTGGTGTAGACCACGTTGAGTTCGAAGGCTAGCGACGAAATGATAATCGCCAACGGGGTGAAAACAATAAGACAGATAATCACGACGGTCAGTAGCGCCGCGATACCGTTGCGCTCACCGATGCGCGTACGGATGTTGTTTTTTACCGGATTAAATATCACCGCCAGGATAGCTGCCCACAGGATAGCGGAATAGTAAGGGGAGAGTACGTCAAAAAAGGCCAGGGTAACGATCAGTAAAATAAGGATAAAAAATCCTTTGGTAAGTCCTTTAACTCTCATTGGGTCCGCTCCAGATGATAACGAATACAGTCGAATGATAGATGGAATTTAACAATTTGCCATCAGGATAATCGCAGTCACAAAGGGAAGGGGAGTACAAACATTAAAAAACCCGCGCTCTCAGGGAGAGTGCGGGTTCTAAAGGGGACCGGTGGTTGTAGCAACCTACCGGTTAAATTTTTGGTCGGCACGAGAGGATTTGAACCTCCGACCCCCGACACCCCATGACGGTGCGCTACCAGGCTGCGCTACGTGCCGACGCGTGGAGGATAATATTACCCGTTCCCCCATCGAATGCAAGCGACCGACAACTGATTGATTTAAAATTAATCAATCAGTTAGCGATAAAGCGTTTTTCATCCGTCAGCACCTGCAGCAGCAGGCTGAGCTGCGGTTTTTGGTCTTTCACTTTCTCACCATCGCTGTTCCAGGTGTGGTAGGTGCCGTTGTGGTCGAGCACCACGGTCATCGTTGGCGTGGTAATCGCCAGAGTATCGCTATTGGCCGCAGTGACCCAGCTGCGGCGGCGTGCCGGGCTAAACAGGTCTTCGCCCTGCGAATATTCATTCGCTGGCGTCGACACGTGCAGCAGACGCTGCATCAGCGTCGTCATCACGTCTTTGTTATCCGTGAGCGTTGCGATCTCTTGCGCTGGGGTTCCCGGCCAGTGGATAACCAGCGGTACCTGCAGATTGCCCCGTGACCAGTCGAATTTACCCTGCTTGTTATCCAGCGGCATACCGTGCCCGGCGGTAATTATCACCACCGTATTATCCAGTTTGCCCGCTTTACGCAGCGCGTCCAGCACGCGGCCAATTTGTGTATCGACGTTGCCTGCGGCGCGGCCATAGGTGCGCGCAAAATTCTGCTGCTGGCTGTTATCAATATTAGTGCCGTTCAGCGATACCCACGAGAACCAGCGGTTCTCGTCCAGAGCGTAGCGATCCAGCCAGCCGATCCATTGGTCGGCCGTTTGTTCATCGCTCTGCGTTTTAGCCGCCGGCAGCGAGAAGTCCGACAGCAGTGCCTGACGATAGAGCGGGCTGCTGAAACCGTCTGACGAGAACAGACCCAACTGGTAGCCCTGTTGGTTGAGGGCGGTAATCAGCGCCGCCGGGATACGCGCCGAGAGCACGCCATCCATATAACCCGGCGATATGCCGTAGAACAGGCCGAACATCCCGCTGTCGGTGCTATTACCGGAGCTCATATGCTGGCTAAAGTTGACGCTCTCTTTCGCAAAAGCAGCCAGCTGCGGCATGTTCTTCTCGAAACGTGAATAGTTAAGGTTATCCACGGTAATGAGCAGTACGTTGTAACCCGTACCGAGGTCGCGATAGCGCAGATCGCTCAGCGGATATTGCACCGAAACCGCTTCCGGCGCGCCTTGCTCAACCAGACGGCGCTGATAGTCTTGCGCATCGAGCAGGCCATGCTTCTCAAGGAAGCGGCGGGCGGTCATCGGATAAGAGAGCGGCAAGTTGGCCCGCTGCATGGTGATCGGGCGATAAAAATTGGCATCCGCCCAGATATAAATCAGGTGGCTGCTGATAAACGAAATAAAGAAAAACCAGGCGACGGGGCGCGCGTAGTGGCGGCGGCGCGTCAGGCTGCGCAGCTTTTGCCAGCTCCAGGTGGCGAAGAGCATCTCAATCAGGAAGATGATCGGTACGCTGATAAACATCAGCTGCCAGTCGCGAGCCATCTCGTTCTGATCGGGGTTAATCACCAGTTCCCAGACGACGGGATTTAAGTGCAGGTGGAAGCGAGTGAAAACTTCGCTATCGATTAGCAGCAGCGTCATCCCCGCGGTGGCGAAGATAACCGACAGGAAGCGCATAAGCCGCTGCGAGCCGACAATAAAGGTCAGCGGAAAGAGAATCAGTACATAGCTGGTGAAAACCAGAAAACTGAAATGACCAACGAGGCTGACATACGAGAATACTCGTCCGGCAAGCGTCGTTGGCCAGTCGGCGACAAAAAGATAGCGGCTGCCGAGCGCCATTGCCAACAACATGTTGAACAGGGCGAACCAGTGTCCCCAGCTGACCATCTGGGAGACTTTTTCTCGGTAGGGCTGACGAAGAGTCACCATATACTGTTGTTCGTTATCCTTAGTGCGCGGGATCGTCGTTAATGGACGATTGCAGCGCCTGGGCGAAAGAACGGGCGATTGCCTGACGCTGCGCCGGCGCGACGCTACTGTTGAGCAGGTTGGTCACCATATTGCCCAGCACCATCAGTGACAGGTCAACCGGCGCTTTGTGTGTTTCCAGGACGTTCGTTAGCTCGCTGAGCAACTGCTCGACCTGTTCATCGCTATAGCGGGATATTTGTGGCATAAACTCAAAATCTGTTTGTTCGTGAAAGGGCAACATATTACCGTAGCAGCAGCTTTTTTTCCGCATTTTTTCGCCACGGCGCAAAAGCGCCCGGCCACGCGAGTCTCAAGCATAAAAGAGGCGTCTGCCGGTTGCGTCGTCGTCCCGGTGGTGGTTGAATACCGCCCGGTCTAAAAGGAGAGTTTAACATGAGTCTGGATATCGACCAGATTGCCCTGCATCAGTTGATCAAACGTGATGAACAGAATCTGGAACTGGTGCTACGCGAGTCGCTGCTGGAACCAAATGCCACTGTCGTGGAGATGATGGCCGAACTGCATCGTGTCTACAGCGCAAAAAGCAAAGCCTACGGCCTCTTTAATGAAGAGAGCGAACTGGCGCAAGCGTTGCGTTTACAGCGTCAGGGTGAAGAAGAATTTCTTCCTTTCAGCCGTGCGGCAACCGGCCGCCTGCGCGATGAGCTGGCGAAGTATCCATTTGCTGAAGGCGGCATTGTGCTGTTCTGTCAGTATCGTTACCTGGCGGTCGAGTATCTGCTGGTGGCGGTGCTCAATAATCTGAGCAGCATGCGCGTTAACGAAGAGCTGGATATCAGTTCCACCCATTACCTGGACATCAACCATGCCGACATCGTGGCGCGTATCGATCTGACCGAGTGGGAAACCAATCCCGAATCGACCCGTTATCTGACCTTCCTGAAAGGGCGGGTGGGGCGTAAAGTCGCCGATTTCTTCATGGACTTCCTCGGCGCCAGCGAAGGGCTCAATGCCAAAGCGCAGAACCGCGGTCTGTTGCAGGCGGTGGATGATTTCGCCGCTGACGCGCAGCTGGATAAATCCGAGCGCCAGAACGTGCGCCAGCAGGTGTATGCCTACTGTAACGAACAGCTGCAGGCAGGCGAAGAGATCGAGCTGGAGTCGTTGTCGAAAGAGCTCTCAGGCGTCAGCGAAAAGAGTTTCCAGGAGTTTACCGCCGAGCAGGGTTATGAGCTCGAAGAGAGCTTCCCGGCGGATCGCAGTACGCTGCGCCAGCTGACCAAATTTGCCGGTAGCGGCGGCGGCTTGACCATTAACTTTGATGCGATGCTGCTCGGCGAGCGCGTATTCTGGGATCCGGCAACGGATACGTTGACCATTAAAGGTACGCCGCCGAACCTGCGCGATCAGCTGCAGCGCCGTACCTCAGGCGGTAATTAATCCCTGCTGATTATCCCGGCGGAACATGATGCCGCCGGGTTAACCTGCTACCTGAATAATCCCGACGCCGCTTTGCTTAAGCTTCTGACGTAACCTGTCATCCAGTTCGCTATCGATAACCACTGTGCTGGCAAGATTAAGCTCGCCGATGGCAAACGCGGAGGCGGAATTAATTTTTTCGGCAGAGGCCATCACCACGGTTTCTGCGGCTCTGGCCGCCAGCGCGCGCTTAATGCCCGCCTCTTCATAATCACCGGTGGTAAAGCCCGCCTGCGGGTGCACGCCGGTAACCCCCATAAAGAACAGATCGGCATGAATCCGCGCCATCGCCGCCAGCGTCCCGGTGCCGACCGTAACTACGGAATGTTTAAACAATGTACCGCCGAGCAGGATCACTTCGATCCGCGGATGCTCGACCAGCGCCACGGCGATCCCCGGACTGTGCGTCACCACGGTACAAGCAAGGTCGGCAGGTAGCGCGGCGATCATCGCCGTGGTGGTGGTGCCGCCGTCGACGATAACCACCTGTCCTGGCTGGATAAGCGCCGCCGCCCGGCAAGCTATCGCCTGTTTGGAAGCCATCTGCACGTTTTTTCTGCTTTCGATTGGCGCGATAGCGGCGGATACCGGCAGCGCGCCGCCGTGGACC
This sequence comes from Klebsiella sp. CN_Kp088, assembly GCF_040064335.1. NCBI lineage: Bacteria > Pseudomonadati > Pseudomonadota > Gammaproteobacteria > Enterobacterales > Enterobacteriaceae > Klebsiella > Klebsiella sp. CN_Kp088. Next base: position 142,359 of record NZ_JBEAIQ010000023.1, read on the forward strand.
CGTTGCAGTTTACCTTCCGCCGCCAGTTCGCGCAGATCGCGACGAATGGAGTCTTCTGAGACCTGAAAGCGTTGACTTAACTCCCCCGACATCACCTGTTTTTCTGCGGCAAGGATCTGCAGGATGTGCTGTTTTCTCTGGCTGGCGAGCATTTTGTTTACTTCACGATTGATCTTGTTTGTGCATGATTATGCATGCTATGTTGCCCGCTGTCACCTTGGAAGGGGAAAAATCATGCATGAAGACGCACCGCGCGTTCGCCACGTTCGCGAAACGCTCTTGTCCGATAACTGGTACACGCTGAAAAAATATACCTTTGAGCTGTTGCGCCGGGATGGGCGCTGGCAGGAGCAGAGCCGGGAAGCCTACGACCGCGGCAACGGCGCGGTTATTCTGCTCTATAACCGCCACAAGCAGAGCGTGGTGCTCATCCGCCAGTTTCGTTTTCCGGTGTGGATCAACGGTCACGACGGCTTTCTGATCGAAGCCGCCGCGGGATTACTGGATAACGCCTCGCCGGAAGAGCGCATTATCGCCGAAGCGGAAGAGGAGACCGGATTTCGCGTTACCCGCATTGAGCCGGTATTCACCGCGTTTATGAGCCCGGGGTCGGTTACCGAGAAGCTGTACTTCTTTATTGCCGGATACTCCGCGGACGATCGCCGTGGCGATGGCGGCGGGCTGGCGGCGGAAGGAGAGGATATTGAAGTGCTGGAGTGGCCGCTGGCGCGGGCGTTACAGGCCATTCGCGAGGGTGAAATCGTGGATGCGAAAACCATTATGCTGCTGCAGCACCTGGCGTTAAATGCCGATACGCTCCTTGCCGGTTAAGCGGCAAGGAGCAGGGGAGATTAGCGCAATTCGCGGGCAATGGCGCTGTACATCAGCGCCGCTTCCAGCGGCTGTGCGTTAAAGGACGGTTCCGCTTGTGGCCAGGTTGACCACTGCACGATCACCAGATGTTCCGCACGGTTGACCATAATCACCTGGCCGTAGATCCCCAGCGCCCACAGCGAGCCTTTCAGCCCTTCCTGCGGCGTCGGCTGTACGTTTTGCGCATTGGCCGGAATGGCGTTATTCCACCATTGATAGCCATAGATACCTTCCGGATGCGCGGCTGAAACCGAGTTCAGCGCTTTTGTCCAGCTTGCGGCTTGATCGAACCAGCCAGCGGGCACCAGCTGTTTACCGTTGCTCAGGCGGCCATCGCGGGCGACAAACTCGCCAAAGCGGCCCCAGTCTTCGAGGGTGGCGTTAAAGCCGTGGGCGCCGACATCATGTTGTCCTTTTTTGTAGGCGTGCCAGACGCCATCGTGAGCCATACCCGCAGGTTGCCACAGTGATTGCTCAAGCCAGGCGGCCAGCGACATACCGGTCGCGCGCTCCAGCACATCGCCCAGCAGCCAGGCGCCGCCGGAAGAGTAGGACCACTGCTCGCCCGCCGGGTGTTTGCGCGACAGTGTCGATACGATTTTACGCACGCAATCGTAGGCGCCGGGCTGCGCTTCACACTGGGTCAGGCGGGCGAAGTGCGACTGTGGATTGGTGTAATCTTCATTCCATTCCACGCCGCTGGTATGTTGAATGAGCTGCTTGAGCGTTACGCCGTCCCAGGCGGTGCCTTTCAGTTCGGGTTCATAAACGGTAATCAGGTCGTCGAGGGAGTGGATTTTACCCTGTTGAATAGCGATGCCGACCAGCGTTGAGACGACCGATTTGCCCACCGAGCGCGAGGTCCACAACGTGGTGTCGGTATTACCTTCGGCGAGATATTTCCAGGCGACTTTACCGTCTTTCAGCACCAGCATACCGCTGACGTTTTCGCGCTTCAGGTAATCCTGCAAATTCCAGGTGTGGCCGTTGAGCGTATAGCGGGCATCGGTCAGTTGCTTTTCAGCGCGCTCCAGCGGGACCGAGGCGCCGTGGAGGAATACATCGCCAGCATAGTTGCGATAGTCATTACGAAAGCCAATCACGCGTGAAGTCTGATCCCAGGTGAGCATGTCTTTGGCCGCGGGTAGCGTTTGATCGTAAGGCGTGGGGCAGACATCCAGCGTCAGGTCGCCGCAGTTTTGCGCCATTGCCGCCGCCGGCAGCGCCGCCAAAATTAACGCCAGGGCCAGTGGTTTTCTTATCATTTTCATTTCCTCGTTTGCCATAGATTCGCATCGCAGTATATAAATCGGCGCGCGGCGGCTAAAATCACTACATGGGGGATTTTCCCCCGAAAGGGAGGGAAGGATGAAAACCCTGCAGTATTCATTTGCACAGATTGAAGCCTTCGCGACGATTGCTGAGACCGGTAGTCTGTCGCGGGCGGCGATCCGTTTAGGGAAAGACCGTACGACGCTTCGCGATCTGCTGGATTACCTGGAAGATGCGTTGGGCTACCGGCTATTCAGCCGTGCAGGGCGTAGCCTGACCTTAACCGCCGAGGGCGAGCAGCTTTTTCGCCAGGCGCACCTGTTGTTGCGTCAGGCGCAGGCTTTCGAGTCTTTTGCGCAAACGCTGCCGCAAACGGCCTGGCAGGAATTACGCCTGGTGTACGATCCCTTCGTGCCGCGTGAATTTCTCTGTTTGCTGGCCGATACGCTTGCCCGGCGGCAGATCCGTTTAAGCTGCTGGAGCGCTTCGCGTCGCGAAGCCGAGCAGGCGTTGAGCGATGGCGTCGCGGATATGGCCATTTGCCAGGCGAACAATCGTACGCTGGGTAGCGAAATGGAGTGGCGGGCGCTGGGTACCGTTGATTTACGCTTTTACGCCGCGCAGCGGTTGTTCGCTGATACCGCAAGGCCGCTGACGTTGCTGAATTTATCGCTCACCCCGCAGTTAGTCATGCACCGGCGCAGCGACGATCAAATCGCCCGCCGGCTGCAGATATCCGGCCATACGCTGTATATGAATGAAATCACTATGTTGCGCCACGCAATGGAGCAGGGGCAGGGCTGGGGTTTTTTACCCGATCATTTACGGCCCGACGAGTGGCAGGGGGTTGCTGAAATTGCCACCGAGGTCGGTAATCAGGGGCTTAACGTTACCATGGTGATGCTGTGGTTGCCGGGAATGAATAAACACCGCGCGTTGGGAGAGATTGTTGACGACGCGCCAGGGTTATGGCGGCGCAGATAACAAAACGCCCCGGGTCAGAAGACACCAGGGCGTTTGCCATACAACTTGCTATCGGCGATTAAGCGCGAACGAAGTCGATGTGGGTCAGTTTCGGCTTGAACGCGTGACGCTGAACAGCCTGAACTTTAACTTTTTCTTCTTTGCCATCGACAACGAGGGTCAGAACTTCGCCGTAGAACTCAGCTTTGTCCTGCATGTTCCACAGTTTGTCGTGGTCCAGTTCGATAGCAACCGGAGCAGCTTCGCCACCGTAGATGATTGCCGGGAACTTGTTAGCTGCGCGCAGGCGGCGGCTCGCACCCTTACCCTGCTCTTTACGTACTTCTGCGTTGATAGTAAACATTGATGTCTCTCTATATATAAAGCCTGCAACAGGCGACCCAGCAGCAGGCAGATTATCTGCTTTGCGAATGCAAAAGCGGGCGGCATTATAGCCGCCTATCGGCACAGCGGCAATCAAAACCTCAGTTTTTGACGGATTAACGTAGCTCATTAGCGCGACGGAAACGGCCCTGATAATCGAACACTTTTTCCCGCACCTGCCAGTATTGCCCCTTCATCCGGGCGACGACAAAGTCCGGATGGCGCAGTAGCGCCTGCTGGGCAATGATATCCGCCGGGGTTATCCAGCGCAGCGGCACGCCCGGCGTACGGGTATGCGGGCGGATAAACAACTGCTCAAAGGCGGTACGCTGCGCGGGTGTTTGCAAACGGAAGCGCTCACTCACATCGGCGCCGTCCTCATCGTAATAGGTGATTTTTAGCCACGGGCCTTTTTCGTCGCCGCCATGCTGCAGCGCCATGCCGCTGCAGCGCAATACCAGCGCGTCTTTAAGCTTCAGCGCCGCCTTCAGCATGTCGTCCGGGTCGACCAGCACCGTATCGCACTCGCGACAGCGGCGGGCGGCAATGTCATTCTCGGCGTTGCACTGCGGGCAGTTTTTAAAACGAAAGCGGAAGTCGCACTGTTCGCGGTGGCCGTCGTCGTCTTCGAACCAGCCCTGGCAGCGGCGGCCAAAATGCTCAATCAACGTGCCGTCGGCGGTGGTTTTCCCCCAAAAAGTATTGGCGAAACCGCAGGCCGGGCAGAAGACCTGCACCGGGACATTATCGCTTTTGCCTTTTGGCGTGCCGACTTCCGGCGCATACAGGTCGTGAGGGTTGCCGGCATAGTCGAGGATCAGACAGTCGGTTTTGCCCGGCGCCAGACGCAGGCCGCGGCCAACAATTTGTTGGTAAAGGCTTACCGACTCGGTTGGCCGAAGAATCGCGATAAGATCGACGTGCGGCGCGTCAAAGCCGGTGGTCAGTACCGCGACGTTCACCAGATAGCGATACTGCTGCGCCTTAAAGGCTTCGATGATGCGATCGCGCTCCGGCCCCGGCGTTTCGCCGGTAATCAGCGCCGCCTGCGCGGGCGGCAGCAGGCCGGTAATTTCCCGCGCGTGTTCGACGGTCGCGGCGAAGATCATCACGCCTTTACGGTTTTCGGCAAACTCAACGATTTGGCTAACGATATGCGGCGTGATGCGCTGCTGTTTTTTCAGCTCGTGGTTAAGGTCAGCTTCGCTGAACAGGCCATTGCTCTGCGCCTGCAGGCGGCTGAAATCGTACTGTACCACCGGCATATCGAGGCGCTCAGGCGGCGTCAGGTAGCCGTGCTTAATCATATAACGCAGCGGCAGTTCATAGATGCAGTCGCGGAACAGCGCTTTCTCGTCGCCGCGTACCATACCGTGATAGTGGAACTGATAGATCCACCCCTTGCCCAGGCGGAAAGGGGTGGCGGTCAGGCCAAGCAGTCTGAGATGCGGATTCACCTGCCGCAGGTGGCTGATGATTTGCTGATACTGGCTGTCGTCATCGTCGCTGATACGGTGGCACTCATCGACGATCAGTAAGGAGAATTCGCTTTGAAACTGCTCAAGATTACGCGCCACCGACTGCACGCTGCCGAAGACGACCTTGCCCTGGCTCTCCTTACGCTGCAGACCGGCGGCGAAAATATCCGCTTCCAGCCCAAGCGCACAGTATTTACTATGATTCTGCGCCACCAGTTCTTTAACGTGGGCCAGAACCAGTACGCGTCCGCGCGCCAGCCGCGCCAGTTCGGCGATCACCAGGCTTTTGCCGGCGCCGGTCGGCAGTACGATGGCGGCGGGCTCATGGTGACGGCGGAACCAGGCGAGCGTGGCGTCAACGGCCTCTTTTTGGTAGGGACGTAGTGTAAAAGTCATCAATTCTCGGGGGTTAATTAACTCGCAAATAGTATGCCATGAATCTTTTCCCTTGAGTGGTGTTAAGAGCCCGTTATACTAACCAATGGAATTCTTCTTTTTCGGGCGAGATGCCCGCTCCAGCATTATTACAGGCTAAAAAATCTCATGCGACTTGATAAGTTTATCGCTCAGCAGCTTGGCGTCAGCCGTGCTATTGCCGGGCGTGAAATCCGCGGCAGCCGCGTTACCGTGGACGGCGACATTGTGAAAGATGCCTCCTTTAAGCTCCAGCCAGAGCACGAGGTGGAATATGACGGCAATACGCTGACCCAGCAGCACGGCCCCCGTTACTTTATGCTCAACAAGCCGCAGGGTTATGTCTGTTCAACAGACGATCCCGATCATCCAACGGTGCTTTATTTTCTCGATGAGCCGGTTGCCCATAAGCTGCACGCCGCCGGGCGTCTGGATATCGACACCACCGGTCTGGTACTGATGACCGATGACGGTCAGTGGTCGCACCGCATCACTTCGCCGCGTCATCACTGCGAAAAAACCTATCTGGTGGAGCTGGAAAATCCGCTGGAAGAGGGCGTCGCCGAGCAGTTTGCCAAAGGCGTGCAGCTGCATAATGAAAAAGATCTCACCAAACCTGCAGTCCTCGAAGTTATCACTCCGACAGAAGTGCGCCTGACCATCAGCGAAGGCCGCTACCACCAGGTAAAACGCATGTTCGCGGCGGTGGGTAACCACGTCGTGGGATTACATCGCGAGCGTATCGGCGACATTACCCTCGATGCGTCGCTGGAACCCGGCGAATACCGCCCGCTGACGGAAGATGAAATCGCCAGCGTTGGCGCCCCACAAGCACGGAGTAAAACGTGACGACAAAGCAGAATTCTTCATTTGGGATTGTGTTTATTCTTGGCCTGTTGGCCATGTTAATGCCGCTGTCGATTGATATGTATCTGCCGGCGCTGCCGGTCATCTCGTCGCAGTTCAACGTGCCGGACGGCAGCGCGCAAATGACGCTCAGTACCTATATTCTGGGCTTTGCGCTGGGGCAGTTGCTGTACGGGCCGATGGCCGACAGCATTGGCCGTAAACCGGTGATCCTTGGTGGGACGCTGATATTCGCCGCGGCGGCGGTGGCCTGCGCGTTGTCGCAGACCATCGAGATGCTGATTACTATGCGTTTCTTCCACGGCCTGGCGGCCGCGGCGGCCAGCGTGGTGATCAACGCCCTGATGCGCGATATCTACCCGAAAGAAGAGTTCTCGCGCATGATGTCATTTGTCATGCTGGTCACCACCATTGCGCCGCTGGTGGCGCCGATGGTCGGCGGCGCGGTGCTGGTGTGGTTCAGCTGGCACGCGATTTTCTGGATCCTGGCGCTGGCGGCGCTGCTGGCATCGGCGATGATCGCTTTCTTTATTAGCGAGACGCTGCCGGTAGAACGGCGGCAGAAATTTCATATTCGCACCACGCTTGGCAACTTCGCCACCCTGTTCCGCCACAAGCGGGTACTCAGCTATATGTTGGCCAGCGGCTTTAGTTTCGCCGGCATGTTTTCATTTCTCAGCGCGGGCCCATTTGTCTACATCAACATTAATCACGTGTCGCCGCAGCACTTTGGCTACTATTTTGCGCTGAATATCGTGTTCCTGTTCATCATGACCATCATTAACAGCCGCTTTGTTCGCCGGGTCGGCGCATTGAACATGTTCCGCGCCGGGCTGTGGATCCAGCTGGCGATGGCGGTGTGGATGGTGGTGTGTGCGCTGCTTGATGTTGGTTTCTGGTCGCTGGTGGTGGGCGTGGCGGCGTTCGTCGGCTGCGTATCGATGGTCTCCTCTAACGCCATGGCGGTGATCCTCGACGAGTTTCCGCATATGGCGGGAACCGCATCGTCGCTGGCCGGAACATTTCGCTTTGGGATTGGCGCGATTATCGGCGCATTGCTGTCGATGGCCACCTTTACCACCGCCTGGCCGATGCTGATTTCTATCGCATTTTGCGCCGTTAGCTCCATTCTCTTCTATCTGTACGCCAGCCGGCGACGAAAAGTCGCACATTAAGTCACATTTTCAGGGGCGATTTCCGCCCCTTTTTTGATACATGTCAACCGAAATCGGCTTCCCTGTTTAGCTATATGTTTCTTTTATGTAAAATCAATTAGTGTAAAAAGTCGCAATGTTGCGATAAAAAAGTTGTTTTGGATCACAGAAACGGGTACATATAGCCGCGAACTGTTTCCGCAAGGCAACTATAAGGTTCTGGATAATAAGCTGTTAGCCCTGACCCCATGCGGGTGTAAGCGTTTTCTAAGCTGTTGCAGGACTATTTGTCAACAATGTGTTAATATTGATGTAAATTTATTGTGAAGCCTTTTGCTTCCGGGGAAACCAAGTGAATACACAGCAACTCTCTATCGTACACCGACTGCCGCAGAGCTATCGCTGGTTGGCCGGTTTTGCGGGTTCAAGAGTTGAACCGATTCCGCAAAACGGCGCTGAGGGCGAAAATAGCCTGGTGGCATTAAAACTGCTCAGCCCGGACGGCGAGAAAGCGTGGCCGGTGATGCGCACGCTGAGCCAGGCGCTGAGCGACATCGAAGTGGACTGTTCCATTCTTGAGTGTGAAGGCGAACCGTGCCTGTTCGTTAATATGCAGGATGAGTTTGCCGCTACCTGTCGTCTGAAAAATTTCGGCGTGGCCATTGCCGAGCCTTTCTCTGGCAACAACCCCTTCTGACCGTCAGCTTAACGCCAGCAGCTGGCGGGTATACTCCTGAAGCGGTGCCGTAAATACGCGCTCGCATTCTCCCTGCTCGACGACTTCTCCCTGCCGCAGCACTATCACCTGATGGCAGAGCGTCCGTACAACACGTAAATCGTGGCTGATAAACAGATAGGCCAGCTGATGCTTTTGCTGTAGCGTCTTCAGCAGCGCCAGGATCTGCGCCTGCACGGTTTTATCCAGCGATGACGTCGGTTCATCTAACACAATCAGCTGCGGTTTGACGATCAGCGCCCGGGCAATGGCAATACGCTGGCGCTGGCCGCCGGAGAATTCCGCCGGATAGCGCTGCCGCGTCGCGGGGGCGAGCCCCACTTCCTGCATCACCTGAATCACCGCGTGTTCACGTTGCGCGGACGTCAACGTCGGCTGGTGAACGCGTAATCCTTCCTCGATAATCTGCAGGACGTTCAGACGCGGGTTGAGCGATGAATTCGGATCTTGAAAGACCACCTGAATGCGTCGGCGCAGCGGCAGCATCTGGCGGCGATTTCGTCCCTGGATCGACTCGCCGGCAAACTGCATTTCTCCGCTGGAGTTAATCAGCCGCAGCAGCGCCAGCCCGGTGGTGCTTTTGCCAGAGCCGGATTCTCCCACCAGCCCCAGCGTTTCTCCGGCCCGCAGGGTAAAAGTCAGATGGTTGACCACTCGATTGTGATCGACCACCCGGCGCAGGATCCCTTTGCGGATTGGGAAGGCGACATTAAGATCGCGGGCCTGCAGTAGGATGGGCGCGTCGGCGGGGAGCGGCACCGGTTTGCCGGCCGGTTCGCTATCCAGCAGGCGGCGGGTATACGGGTGCGTTGGCGCCTGAAACAGCTCCCGGCAGCCGTTTTGTTCGACGCAGCGGCCGTTTTGCATCACCGCCACCCGGTCGGCAAGCTGGCGGACGATGCTAAGATTGTGGGTGATGAACAACATCCCCATGTTGAGCTCACGCTTCAGTTCGCGCAGCAGTTGCAGAATCTGCGCCTGTACCGAGACGTCCAGCGCGGTGGTCGGTTCATCGGCAATGAGCAGCTCTGGGCGCGTCAGCAGCGCCATGGCGATCATCACCCGTTGGCGTTCGCCGCCGGAAAGCTGGTGCGGATAGTCGGCAAGCCGTCGTGAGGCGTTGCGGATGCCAACCCGATCCAGACAGTCGAGGATTTCGCCGCGCGCCGCCTCTTTGCGCATGCCGCGGTGCAGCGAAAGCACCTCGTACAGTTGTTTCTCCAGATTATGCAGCGGATTGAGCGACACCATCGGCTCCTGGAAAATCATCGCGATGCGGTTGCCGCGGATCCCGCGCAGGGTTCGTTCATCGGCGTGCAGCAATGATTGACCGTGAAAGCGAATATCGCCGCTGGGATAGCTGACCGGCGGCGAGGGCAGGAGGCGCAGTACCGACAGCGCGGAGACGCTCTTGCCGGAGCCTGATTCGCCGACCAACGCCAGCGTTTCACCTGCGGCAATCCGCAGCGTCAGGTTGCTGACGACCGTTTGGCTTGCCCCTTGCTGGCGGAAGGCGATAGAGAGGTCGTCAATGTCTAATAACGGCTGGCCCATGTTATACCGCCTTACCCGGATCGAAGGCGTCGCGGACCGCTTCGCCAATGAAAATTAGCAGCGTCAGCAGCACCGCCACCGACAAAAATGCCGCCATCCCCAGCCACGGCGCCTGCAGGTTATTTTTCCCCTGCAGTAGCAGTTCGCCCAGCGATGGCGAGCCTAGCGGCAGGCCAAAGCCGAGAAAGTCGAGCGAGGTCAGGGTGGTTATCGAACTGCACAAAATAAACGGCAGGAAGGTGAGGGTGGCGACCATCGCATTCGGCAGCATATGGCGCAGGATTATATGGCGATCGCTGACCCCCAGCGCCTGTGCGGCGCGAATATAATCGTAGTTACGGGTGCGCAGGAACTCGGCGCGAACCACCCCGACCAGCGTCATCCAGCCAAATAAAACGGTAATCGCCAGCAGCCACCAGAAATCAGGTTGCACCACGCTTGAGAGCAGAATAATTAAAAATAGCGTCGGCATGCCGGACCATACTTCAATAAAACGCTGCCCCCACAGGTCGAGCTTACCGCCGTAGTAGCCCTGCAGCGCCCCGGCAAGCACGCCAAGCACGCTGGAGAAGAACGTCAGCAGTAGGCCGAATAATAATGAGATCCGTGCGCCATAGAGGATCCGTGCGAATACATCGCCGCCGTTAGCGTCGGTACCCAGCCAGTTGTGCCGGGACGGCGGCGAAGGGAAGGGGCTGTCGGTGGCGAAATTGATGCTGGTGGCGCCGAAACGCACCGGGGCCCACAGCACCCAGCCGTTTTCTGCCAGCCGTTTTTGCAGCCAGGGATCCTGATAGTCGGCGGCGGTGGCAAAATCACCGCCAAAGGTTGTTTCGCTATAGGTTTTCAGCGCCGGTACGTAGAGACTACCGCGATACTGCACCAGCAGTGGTTTATCGTTGGCGATAAGCTCGGCGCACAGGCTGCAAATAAATAGCGCAAGGAAGATCCACAGCGACCAGTAGCCGCGGCGGTTGTGGCGAAAACGCGCCCAGCGGGCCTGATTAACGGGGGAGAGAAATGACATTAGCGGCCCTCGAAATCGATACGCGGATCGACCAGCGTATAGCTGATGTCGCTGACAATGTTTAATAACAGGCCGATTAACGTGAAGATATACAGAGTGCCGAACATCACCGGATAATCGCGCGACACGGTGGCTTCGTAGCCGAGCAGCCCAAGACCATTGAGCGAGAACATCACCTCAATCAGCAGCGAACCGGTAAAGAACATGCTGATAAAGGTGGCGGGAAAACCGGCAATCACCAGCAGCATGGCGTTGCGGAAAACGTGTTTCCACAGGATCTGTTTTTCACCGACGCCTTTGGCGCGGGCCGTTACCACATATTGCTTGCGGATCTCATCAAGGAAACTGTTTTTAGTCAGCATGGTCAGGGCGGCAAAACCGCCGATCACCGTCGCCAGCACCGGTAAGGTGATATGCCAGAGATAGTCGGCGATCTTCTGGTACCACGGCAGGCTATCAAAATTAGCGGAGACCAGGCCGCGCAGCGGAAAAAGATCGAAATAGCTGCCGCCGGCGAAAATCACGATCAGTAATATCGCGAACAGAAACGCCGGGATGGCGTAACCGATGATGATAAATGTGCTGCTCCAGACGTCGAAATGGCTGCCGTTACTGACGGCTTTCCGGATCCCCAGCGGTATCGACACCAGGTAGATAATCAGCGTGCTCCACAGGCCGAGGGTAATAGATACCGGCAGGCTGTCTTTAATCAACTGCAACACCGAAGCGCTGCGAAACAGGCTATCGCCAAAATCAAAACGCAGATAGTCGCCAAGCATCTTAAAGTAGCGTTCGTGAATGGGTTTATCGAAACCGTAGCGGTGGGTGATTTCGGCAATCACTTCCGGATCGAGCCCGCGCCCGCCGCGATAATGGCCTTCACTGATATTGCCAACGCCGGTACGCGCATGGCTGGCGCCCATACCGCTATCTCCTGCGCCGGGCAACCCGCCGCGGTCGCCGAACTCCACGGCGGCGATCGCCTGATCGACCGGACCGCCTGGCGCAATCTGCACGATAAAAAAATTGATGGTGATGATGGCCCAGAGCGTCGGGATCACCAGTAATAGTCGGCGGAGCAGGTAGGCGCCCATCTTTAATCCTTAACGTCGGTCCGCGGGAAGCCTGGCGGCTTTGTTAACATCGTACCACCAGCCATCAAAACCGGAGGAGTAGGTCGGGCGTGTTTGCGGGAAGGAAAATTTATTCCAGTAAGCCGTCCGGTCCTGCGCCATATACCACATCGGCAGCATGTAATAGTTCCAGGTCAGCACCCGGTCGAGCGCGCGGCCCAGCGGCAGAAGCTTCTGTTTGTTGCCCTGCCAGCGCACGATCTGCGCAATCAACGCGTCGACCGCCGGGTTCTGCACTCCCGGCGCGTTATAGCTGGAGTTAATATAGTCCGAGGCCCACGAAACCTGTAAGCCCGTATCTGGCCAGGCGGTGGCGCGCCACAGTGAGGGCATCATGTCGTAATCGCGGCTCCGCAGTCGGCTGTTGGCCTGGGAGTTATCCACCTGACGGATATCCATCGTCACGCCTAAACGCTGTAAATTATGCTGGAACGGTAGAACCCAACTGACGTTGCCGCCGGAGGCGAGCAGCAGCTCAAAGCGCAGCGGTTTGCCGGTTTTGGCATTAACGCGCTGACGGTTTTTTAGCACCCATCCCGCTTGGTTCAATAGGGCATCTGCTTTGAGTAAATTAGCGCGGTCAAAACCATCGCCGCTGGAAACTGGCGGCTGATAAATCCGGGTAAAGACCTCAGGCGGCAATTCTTTTTTCATCGGCGCCAGCAGGGCGAGCTCATCGGCCTTCGGGTAATCACGAGCGGCATATTCTGTGTTCTGAAAGTAGCTGTTTGGCCGACTGTAGGCGCCGTAAAACAGCGCCTTATTCATCCATTCGAAATCAAATGCAAGGGTGATGGCCTCACGTACCTGACGGTCGGCAAAGACCGGGCGCTGAATATTAAAAGCCAGCCAGCGGGTATCCTTTGCCGAGGTATTCGTTCGATCGTCTTTCACAATATAACCGTTGCTAAAGTTGCGCCCGATATAGCGCGTGGCCCAGTTTTTTGTTGAACTCTCCTCGCGCATATCTACCGCTCCGGCCTTGAAGGCTTCGAAAGCGACGTTATCGTCAAGATAGTAGTCGTAGCGAATCGTGTCGAAGTTCCAGCGCCCGCGGTTTACCGGCAGGTCGGCGGCCCAGTAGTTCTCGACTCGCGAATAGACAATATACTGCCCCATCCGCCAGCGGCTGATGCGATAGGGGCCGCTGGCGAGCGGCGGCGTTGAAAGCGGGTCACTCAGTTTATGATGGCGCCAGAATGACTCAGGCATTACCGGCAGCGACAGCAGGCTGAGCATATTTTCTTTGCCCGGCTTGGCCAGTTCGATGCGCACCGTCAGCGGGGCGATGGCTTTGACGGTCGTCCCTTTATAGATAAGACGGAACTGCGGTACCCCTTCGGTCATAAATTTGTGGAAGGTGAAAGCAACGTCGCTGGCGGTAATCGGGCTACCGTCATGAAAGAGGGCACGCGGGTTGATGGTAATTTCCATCCACGAGAAATCATCGGCAAAGCGCGCGCGATCGGCAATCAGCGGGTAGTAGCTGCCCGGTTCATCGTCCGAGGTGGTAAACAGGGTGTCATACAGCGCATCGGTGCGTACGCCGGGGTTACCGCGCAGGGCGTAGCGGTTAAAATTGTCAAAGGTGCCAATGGCGGCAAGCGTTATACTGCCGCCTTTAGGCGCGTCCGGATTGACGTAATCGAAGTGATGAAAGTCAACGGCATACTTTGGCTCGCCGATAATAGCGAACGCTTCGCTCTCTTTAATGGTTTGCGCCTGGCTACTCAGGCTAAATAAAGCCAGCAGCAGCAGGCCGATGCGCGCAAACATAGTTGGAATATCATCCTCTGACCATTAACCCCGGTGGTTTCGCATCATAAGCGACCCTCAGCGGCTTGTGAAATAATTTGCCGGTTCATCATGGGCGGCGACCAGTTTATCCAGCGGCAGCGGGCGGCTGAAGCAGTAACCTTGCAGATACTTCACGCCGTGAGCACGCAGCCATTCCGCCTGCTCCGGCGTTTCTACGCCTTCAGCCACGGTTTTCAACTGTAGACGGCGGCTTAGCGTTAGCACCGCATCCAGCACGGGAGAGGTGACGGTTTCGGTACCGATCGCCTGCACAAAACCACGATCGATCTTCAGATAATCAAAGTTATAGCGCTCCAGATAAATCAGCGCGCTATGGCCGGTACCAAAATCATCGATAGCAATTTCGAAGCCCTGTTGATGGAGCCACTCAAAAATGGCCATCGACTGGTTTTTATCGATCATCGAACGTTCGGTTATCTCCAGCACGACGTCGAAGTAGTTTGCGGGTAACGCGGCGGCAAAACGTTGCATATCTTGCTGGAATCCGGCGGCATGCAGGTGGGCAGGCGAGATATTCAGACCGAGCTTGGTACCGCGCGGCAAAATACGCTGCAGAGTCGGCGCGTCGCGGGCAATCAACATTAACAGGTGATGGGTAAGCGGCACGATCATCTGCTGCGTCTCCGCCAGATTAATAAAGACGTCTGGCGGGATTTCACCTACCACCGGATGCCGCCAGCGCATCAGCACTTCAACGCCGCTAATCTGCAGGGTATCGGCCTTTACCACCGGCTGGTAGACCACGTAGAACTGGTTGTTTTTGATCCCCAGTTGGATCGATTTCCGCGGATCGGATTTGATCGTCAGGATGTAGTAGCTGAGCAAGCCGGCAAGCATGCCGCATACTACGCCAAGCAACAGGGCGAACTGGGTATTCTCGCCGAGCCAACTGTTAGAAAAGAGATACACTTTTAGCGGTAGCCCCGGAACCTGAATCTGGCGTATCGGCTCATTGGGCAATGATAGCGGGTCGATAATTTTGCTGCTGAAGGTCGAAATTGCCGTATGGCCGATGGCCAGCGCAATGCCGCTGAAATCATTCTGTCGTGCGGTATAGAGGATATAAGGCGTCAGATTGGCATTGATGGATACAAAAATTCCGCTGTCTCGATCGCCAGGACGTTGTACCCACATTGCCAGCGCGGCGGTGTTCGGCATCATCGGCGTGCCCTGGAGGATGGCCATATCCAGAGGTTTATTGGTATCAAGCTGCGGTATCAATTGTTTAAACGGTGTGTCCATTGCTCCGGTGGCGGATGAGCAGAACGCTTTGCCGTTTTTCACCAGCAGGAAGGCGCGCACGTTGGGACTAAAGGCGGCGCTGGCGGCGAGGCCGGAGTCAATATGTTCGCAGGGCTGATCGAGCAGCGGCTGCAGGCCATCAATGGTTTTGCTTAAATCAGCGAAATAGCTATTAAGGTAGTGGCTGACGTTATTGATTATCTGATCGAAACGCTCAGAGCGGTTGTGGTAGATAACCATAAACTGGATGCTGCCGGCCAGTAGCGCGACGGCAACGCCGATACAAATACTGGTAAGCCAGATTTTACGTCGGGGTGAAAAGTAGCGGGTTAGCATAGGCCAGAATCTGTCCGTATTATTGAATCACGCCAATGGGATGCCTGAAGAGTATGGTTCCATTTCCTTTAAAAGGCATAGCTTGTAATGACATAGCTTATTTTGCGGAGTTCATCGGCGGAAAAGCAAAAAAAAACACTGCCGGGGCAGTGTTCTTTTCATTTCTTACCGTCAGCCAAGGGATAACTCACGGTAAGAAGAAGAATCAGGAACGACTCAGAACGCGACGTGCTTCGTTATAGCGCTTTTTCCAGTATGGCTCATCCAGGCTTGAGATGGTGACGCCGCTGCTGGTAGAGGCATGAACAAACTGGTTGTTGCCGATATAGATACCAACATGACGACCCGTAGAGCCAGCGCGGAACAGCACTAAATCGCCGGTACGCAGTTGAGTGCGCGAAATCGATTTGCCGGAATCCTGTTGCTCGGAAGTTGAGCGTGGCAGCTCCAGGCCAAATTGTTCACGGAAAGTACGCTGCACGAATGCCGAGCAATCGATCCCTTTCCGGGTGCTGCCGCCAAGGCGGTAACGCACGCCTTTCCAGCTAGCATACTGGTCCATCAAACGGGACTTCACGTCCAGGTTGCTGACCATTTTTTCAAATTCATCCTGAGAAGCTTGCAGTGATGATAAATCCCCACTACCCACAGCATGCGTCTCAGAATGCATATTCTTGGCGGTACTTGTTGAACTACACGCGGAAAGCAGAACCGCAACTGCAATCGCGGGGGCGACCCGCAAGATATATCTCAAAATCGGCTGAGATTTGACCATTATGTTTATTTTCCCTTGTTGTCCTTAACGACAATGTCGTTATAAAAAATGCCAAACGTGGTAGAGCCTAGATTCCAGAAAGCAATGAGACAATTCCTTAAGCCTAAAAATGTGGAGTACCGCACAAATTTATTTGGATGATGAATTGTGTTGCTTGGGAAGGCAAAACGAGAAAGAGATTACCCTATCAAACGTGGGATGGCGAGCGGTTTTGCGCGATTTCTTATAAGTATTTTTGCGACCAAAAGTGAATCATCGGCAAAGGGGAAAATAGCGCCTTTTTTGGCTGAAAAATATGCAATATCTTCATTTCAATGATGATTAATGTGACAGGAAGATGATGTCGCGAATAAATCATCAGCAAATATAAAAAAAGGGGTCAGAACGACCCCTTATGGATAATATTAATAAAATGTAAAAATGATCTTATTTTTTTGCTATTCCACCCGGAAGCGAACGGTCGAACCAGGCGATGGCCTTATCGGAAAGCGAGGTCATTAATACCCATGGCGCGCCAATCAGCACCGCGCTGAGTGAACCTACGGCAATATCGGTGAACCAATGGGCGCCGATCATCACTCGCGGGAAAGCAAAAACCACAAAAATAATCAGTGAAATGGTAAATGCCCGGCGGCCGAAATATCGCCACATAAACGAGGCGAAAATGAGCAACATCATGCCGTGGTCGCCCGGGAAGCTATCTTTTGAAGCGTCTTTGGTGGGCAATGAGACCACGTCGCTGACTTTCGTGATATCCGTAAAGAACAGCGAAGGGCTGGCGCGTTTTACCGGCATCAGATGCTGGGCAAGTTGATTGATAATTACCGCTGCGAGCAACATCACCAGCCCCATAAGGATAATACGACGGCGTTCAGCGCTCTGCGCTTTGATCCAGAAACTGAGCATCAGACAGCCCATCGCCAGCAGCGAGCAGGCGTCGAAAGCGCGATTGTTGATGATCGCTAACAGCCAGGCATACGCGTGGTTGGCGCTGACGCCCTGGTTAAAGAAGTGAAAAATAGCCGAGTCAAGCGGGAACCAGAAACCGTGATTTGCCGGTAGATACCAGGAACAAAATAAGGCTACGCCCGCGACGTTCAGCAGCAAGATAAGGGGAATACGGTTTTTAGTCATAACAGATGCGATTTTTTTAAACAGCGGCTAAAAATAGCCGCATTAACTTAAACGAAGCTTCAACAGCGAGGACTGCAGGGCATTCCAGTCAACGTCTGATTCACAAATCAGTTCGATGCGGCTATCCGGCGGCGGCGCATTTTGCGTTTCGATATGCAGATCGAGTCCCTGACGGTTGATACGCACCAATCCTTCAGCAATACGCATCACGCCTTTCACCCGGCCAACCGGCGCCAGACGCGCCCACTCCAGCAACCCAACGGTGTCAAATTGGGTATCAGCATCAAAAATCCAGCCGCAGGCATGGTATCCCTGGCCGCTGTTAACACTGCGACGCCAGCGTTGGTGCGCCGGTAGATTTAACGCCGCCAGACCCTGCTTTTGTCCGTGACTATGCACGTGGTCCGGGCTTGCCGGCAGCGGGGCGGTGTTACGGCGCGGCAGATCCAGCAGCGCGAGCTCGATATTTCCTTGGGTGGCGTTCACCTGCAGGCGCTCGCCGCCGTACTGTTGCCACCAGTTGGTAAAAGCGGCCTCGCTTTCCGGCGTCGCCCGATCGCTTTTATTGGCGACGATGACATCGGCTGCGGCCAGCTGATCGCGGAAATTATCATTGGCTACGATCTTCTCCTCCAACAGCTGGCGCGGATCGAGAATGCACAGCGTCGCGCGCAGATCGATCCACGGCTCGTAGACCGCAGCGGTGAGGGTATCAAGGATCTGCCTGGGATGACCCAGTCCGGTTGGTTCAATCAGCAGACGATCGGGCTTTCCCTGGCGCAGCAGCGTATTGAGCCCAACCTGCATTGGCAGACCGTTGACGCAGCACATGCAGCCGCCGGGGATCTCTTTTAGCAACGCGCCGCTTTCCGCCAGCAGGGCGCCGTCGATGCCGACTTCGCCGAACTCGTTGACCAGCACGGCCCATTTTTCATTTGCAGGCTTGTGGGCCAGTACATGAAGAATCGAGGTCGTTTTGCCGCTGCCGAGAAAGCCCGTGATCAGGTTAGTTTTGGTCACATCCCCTCCAGCATAGAAATGTAATGTTGTAACAGTTGCGACTATCCTGACGAAAAAAGGGGAAAAAGAGAAGGGTTACTGCGGACAGAAAAACATTCTGTCCGCTAAACAGCAGAAATTGTTAACTATGCAGAGCGTTAGCCACGGCCTGGCGGGAGCCGAATGTTGTCAGTTGCTGCCAGGCTGAAGTGATTTCAGCAACAAACTGCGGGTTGCCCGGCAGATCTTTGCCAAATATCTCTTCCAGGCCAAGCAGGGCGCTGACGCGTTCCTCTTGCTGGCTGGCGTCAACCAACCGTTTGATTTTGTCGACTAGCGGGTCGCGCACGTCAATGGCTTGCCCGGCGTCGTCGACGCCGCTTACGTAACGCATCCAACCCGCCACGCCCAGCGCCAGCAGTGGCCAGCGGCTGTCGTTTGCCAGATGAACGCGTATACTATCGAGCATGCGCTGCGGCAGCTTTTGACTGCCGTCCATGGCGATTTGCCAGGTGCGATGCTTTAAGGCCGGATTGGCGAAGCGCGTTATCAGGCTGTCGGCATAGGCAACTAAATCCACGCCGGTAATCGATAGCGTTGGCGCTTGTTCATCAAGCATCAGGCGACGGGCGGCATGGCGGAAAACATCGTCCTGCATGCAGTCGCTAACGTGCGCATGCCCCGCCAGGTAGCCCAGCCAGGCGAGGAAGGAGTGGCTACCGTTGAGCATGCGCAGTTTCATTTGTTCCCACGGCAGGACATCGTTGGTCATCTGTACGCCTGCCGTTTCCCAGGCCGGGCGCCCGGCGACAAAATTGTCTTCCACTACCCATTGAATAAACGGTTCGCAACTGATAGCGCAGGGATCGTCAACGCCCAGCACGGAGGCAATCTCAGCCAGAGATTCTTCGGTGGCGGCTGGCACGATGCGGTCAACCATGGTGCCGGGGAAGCTGACATGTTCAGCAATCCAGCTTGCCAACTCCTGACTACGTTTCTCAGCCATGCCGAGGACGGCGTTTTTCACGACGTGACCATTGTCGGGAATATTGTCGCAGGAGAGTACGGTAAAGGGAGCGAGTCCGCGTTCGCGGCGGCGATTGAGCGCTTCAACTAAAATACCGGGAGCCGACTGCGGCAGCGTCGGGTTTTCCAGATCGTGAACGATGCGCGGCTGGGTTGGATCCAGTTTACCGGTGGCCGGATCGATGCAATAACCTTTCTCAGTAATCGTCAGCGAAACGATAGCCACCTGCGGTTCGCAAAATTTTTCGATAATTGCTGCCAGCGAATCAAGTTTGGCGTTCAGGCATTCATGTACTGCGCCAACCACGATCGGTTGGTTACCCTCAGCGCCTTTTTCCAGCACCGTAAACAGGTGGTCTTGCGCACGCAGTTGGCTCATCAGCTTATCGCCGCTGAACAGGCTGATTTCACAAATTCCCCAGTCGCCGCCGCTGGCGTTAAGCACCCGGTCGGTTAGCAGCGCCTGATGCGCACGGTGAAACGCGCCAAAACCAAGGTGCACGATACGCGAGCGCAATTGGCGGCGATCGTATTGCGGAAGTTGCACGCCTGCTGGCAGCGCGGCGGTAGCGATAGTTGTCATTTTTATACACCTGATTAACCAATGATTAACATGAGGCAGTGTAAAGTTATATGACAACAATTTAAATTGGTAAGCCGAATTTATCCGCTTAGTGTGAGCTGGATCAATCAATGCTACGGGGGAAATTGACCATTCAGCAGAAGCATGTATGGTAGTCGTCATGATGTTTCACATTATTGGTATAACAACTTAAAGAGGGCATTGCGATGGAGCAAACCTGGCGTTGGTATGGACCGAACGATCCGGTATCGCTTGATGATGTGCGCCAGGCGGGCGCCACGGGTGTCGTGACCGCGTTGCATCATATTCCGAATGGCCAGGTCTGGCCGGTAGAAGAGATCCAACAGCGTTTAGCGCTACTGGCGGAAAAAGGCCTGAGCTGGTCGGTTGTTGAGAGTATCCCGGTGCACGAGGATATCAAAACCCACAGCGGACAATATGAGAAGTGGATTGCCAACTATCAGCAGAGCATCCGCAATCTGGCGGCCTGCGGTATTGATACCGTGTGCTATAACTTCATGCCGATTCTGGACTGGACGCGTACCGATCTGGAATATCAGCTGGCTGATGGCTCCAAAGCGCTGCGTTTTGACCAGATTGCTTTCGCCGCTTTTGAACTGCACATCCTTAAACGCCCGGGCGCCGAAGCTGACTACAGCGCTGAAGAACAGCAGCAAGCGGACGTTTACTTTAAGGCGATGAGCGCGGCGGATATCGACAAGCTGACCCGCAATATCATCGCTGGTCTGCCGGGAGCGGAAGAGGGCTATACCCTCGATCAGTTCCGCGCACGTCTGGCGGAGTATGACCATATCGATAAAGCGCAATTGCGTGAGAACATGGCTTACTTCCTGCGGGCGATTGTGCCGGTGTGCGAAGAAGTCGGCGTGCGCCTGGCGGTTCACCCGGACGATCCGCCGCGTCCGATCCTCGGCCTGCCGCGTATCGTGTCGACTATCGAAGATATGCAGTGGTTGAAAGAGACGGTGGACAGCATTTATAACGGCTTTACCATGTGTACCGGATCCTACGGCGTGCGTGCCGATAACGATCTGGTGAAGATGGTGGAAACCTTCGGCGATCGTATCCACTTTACCCATTTGCGCTCTACCTGCCGTGAAGAGAATCCTAAAACCTTCCACGAGGCGGCGCACCTGAACGGCGACGTCAATATGGTGGCGGTGGTTGATGCGATTCTGAGCGAAGAGCAGCGTCGTAAGAAAGCAGGCGATCTGCGTCCCATCCCGTTCCGTCCGGATCATGGGCATCAAATGCTTGACGATCTGCGTAAGAAAACCAACCCCGGTTATTCGGCGATTGGCCGTCTGAAAGGCATGGCGGAAGTGCGTGGCGTTGAGCTGGCGCTGAAGATGACCAAATATCCTGAGTTGCTGTAATCGTGGTGTGAGGGAAAGCAAAAGGACAGCCAACGGCTGTCCTTTTTTGTGCCTGATATCGGCAGCGAGTAGCCTGGATAAGGCGCGCAGCGTCGCCATCCGGGACATTCCCCGGCCTGCGCTACGCTTAGCCGGGCTACCGAACTACCGAACTACCGAACTACCGAACGTCTCGGGTTGTGTAGCCCGGATAAGGCGCGCAGCGCCGCCATCCGGGATATTCCCCGGCCTGCGCTACGCTTAGCCGGGCTACCGAACTACCGAACGTCGCGGGTTGTGTAGCCCGGATAAGGCGCGCAGCGCCGCTATCCGGGAAGAGTCCGGCCTGCGCGACGCTGGGCCGGGCAACCGTCAGAGGCGGGAGGTTAGTCCGCGCGGCCCATATAGCGGCACTCTTCGATATGAATGCGGATTTTCTCGCCACTGGTCAGGTATTCCGGAACCTGAATCACCAGCCCGGTGCTCATGGTGGCCGGTTTGGTGCGCGAACTGGCGGAAGCGCCTTTGATTCCCGGCGCGGTTTCTACGATTTCCAGGTCAACGGTCTGCGGCAGCTCCAGCGCCAGCAGCTGGCCATCCCAGGTCAAAACCTGCATATCCGGCATGCCGCCTTCCGGGATAAACTGCAGCTCTTCTTCGATCTGCTCTTTGGTGAAGGTATACGGGGTATAGTCTTCTTTATCCATGAACACGTATTCGTTGCCATCGACGTAGGAGAAGTCAACGAAACGACGGGTCAGGGTAACGGTATCGACGATGTCGTCGCCCTTAAAACGTTCTTCTACTTTCAGGCCGGTACGCACGTCGGAAAAACGCATTTTATACAGCGTTGCTGCGCCACGGGCGCTTGGCGACTGAATATCAATATTTTTAACAATCAGCAGTTTGCCGTTGTAATTCAGCACCATACCTTTTTTAATTTCATTCGCTCTTGGCATTGCAGTAATCCTGTCACTTAAAGGGTCAAAAATATCGCGTAAAACTACTCGCGCCGGGCCTTTCAGGCAAGCGGAATTCGCGACTTTTGCTATCTCCTGGCAAATCTTCGATCGGCGCTGCTGAAAAAGCCGTGTCGCCAGCTTCAGCTTTCCTGACGGGCGATATTTTGCTACTGTCCGCCTCCCACTCATTAAGGAGTCAGGTATGGAATGTCGCCCGGACTGCGGAGCCTGTTGCACCGCGCCGTCCATCTCAAGCCCCATTCCCGGAATGCCTGACGGCAAGCCGGCTAACACCCCATGCGTGCAGCTGGATGAACATCTGCGCTGCAAGATTTTTGCCTCGCCGCTGCGCCCTAAAGTCTGCGCGGGTTTACAACCGGCCGCGGAAATGTGTGGCAGCACGCGTCAGCAGGCGATGGCTTATCTCATTCATCTCGAAGCGCTAACCGCGCCTTAAACGTCTTTAATTCGCCACAGGCAGCCCTGAGCGATAATTCCCATCATTAGCGCAATCCAGAACACCGCGTGATAGTTCCAGATTTCCGCGACAACGCCCGCCAGCGAACCGGCGATGATCCAGCCGACGCGCGTGGTATTGGTATACAGCGTGGTCGCCGCGCCCGCCTGGCCCGGCATCAGATCCTGAAAATAGAGCATACCGATACCGGCGAGGATCCCGATGTAAATTGCGTTCAGCGCCTGCATCGCCAGCAACAGGGCCGGGGTATGGACAGTCAGCATACCGACATAAAACAGCAGTCCGGCAAGCGCGGCAATGCGCATCAGCAAGCGCTTTCCAAAGCGTTTCGCGTAATAACCGGCAATCAGCATGGTGGGGATTTCCAGGCCGGCGGCGGTCCCCATCATCAGCCCGGCCAGTTTCTCCGGCAGATGCAGTTCATTAATGATAAACAGCGGCATATTAATGATATAGAGGCTGTTGGTGCCCCACATTAACGTACAGATGCTGAACAGCAGCAGCGCATCGCGGCGGTTGGTGCGCGGCGCTTCAAGATGACCACCGGCGGTTTTGCTCTCTTTACGCATGCTGGGCAGGAAGAACCAGACCATCAGCGCGCAGACGATAAACGCCACGGCGGCGCTGAGATACATCACGGTAAAACCAAAACCCATCGCCAGCGCGTAGGCCAGCGGCGGGCCGATCACCCACGCCAGCGAGACCTGCGCGCGCAGAATGGAGCTGAACATCACCGCCTCGCGCCCGGTTTTGTCCGCGTGCTCGCGGGCGAGGGCGAACATTTGTGGGTTGGCGGTGGAGCCAAAACTACTGAGAAAGACGCCGACGAACAGCAGAATAAAGTAGTTGCGGTTCCAGGCGAACAGCACGCAGGCCAGCACCCCCAGCAGGCAGCAGGCGACAATCAGCTGCTTGCGATCGCCTTTACGATCGGAACGCCCGGCAAGAAACTGACTTACCAGAATGCCGATGACCGCGCTGCCGGTAAAAAAAAAGCCGACCATTGCCGGGCGAACGTGCACCTCATTGGTTAGAAACAGGCTCAGGGTCGGGGTCTGTAAGGCCCCGGCGATCCCCGTCAGAAAGGCGACGATAAGAAAAGCGGAGGAGGTTAAGTCGAACCCGCGGCGGGGAAGGGCGGCGCTACTGTTTTGCATGCTGGAATATCATTGGTTTCAGGAGAGGCGAAGTTTACGCCGACACCCATAAAATGAATAGTGGTATGGCACGAAAAATTAAAAAGGCGTTTCAAATTATGTTGTTCAGCAAAATGCTGAAGCCAATGGCGCGTTTCACCATTAGCTTCAGCAAAAATGTGCGGTATCTCTAAATTCTGTTATCAACCTTCGGAGTTTACTTGCGCAGTGCGCAAGAAAGGTACAGACTCATTGAAACGTTTCAGCGTCATCAGAGTATTATCCAGTCATCGGGTGGCGTATTTTTTCTCATGTTAGCTGAAACGATTCAATTCAGCGGAGAGGAGAATTATGTTCCAGTTATCTGTACAGGATATCCATCCCGGCCAGCAGGCCGCGAATAAAGAAGAGGCAATACGTCAGATTGCTGGCGCGCTGGTTAGCGCGGGTAATGTGGCTGACGGCTACGTTAACGGTATGCTTGCCCGCGAGCAGCAGACCTCCACTTTCCTCGGCAATGGCATCGCTATTCCGCACGGCACCACCGATACCCGCGACCAGGTTCTGAAAACGGGCGTACAGGTGTATCAGTTCCCGCAGGGCGTGACCTGGGGAGAAGGACAAACCGCTTATGTGGCGATCGGTATTGCCGCCAGCTCCGACGAGCACCTCGGTCTGCTGCGTCAGTTGACGCACGTCCTGAGCGACGATTCGGTGGCTGAACAGTTGAGAACCGTCACCACCGCAGAAGAACTGCGCGCTCTGCTGATGGGCGAAAAGCAAAGCGAAGCGCTGAAGCTCGACAACGAAACGTTGAGCCTCGACGTGGTCGCCAACGATCTGCTGACGCTGCAGGCGCTGAACGCCGCGCGGCTGAAAGAGGCAGGGGCGGTAAACGCCGATTTCGTCAGCCGCACTATTAATGATGCGCCGCTCAACCTGGGCCAGGGGATCTGGTTGAACGACTGTGCGGAAGGCAACCTGCGCAGCGCTATCGCCGTGAGTCGCGCCGCCAATGCGTTTACCGCTGACGGGCAGCCGGTGGCGCTGCTGATCACCGTCGCGATGGCCGATGAGCAGCCGACCGCGGTGCTTAATCGCCTGAGCAATCTGCTTATTGATAAAAAAGCGGAGCATCTGCTAAAAGCCGACGCCGCCACGCTGCTGGCGCTGCTGACCAGCGACGACGCCATTGCTGAAGACGTGCTGAACGCCGAGTTTGTGGTACGCAACGAGCACGGGCTGCACGCACGTCCGGGCACGATGCTGGTTAATACGATTAAACAATTCTCCAGCGACATTACCGTTACCAACCTCGATGGTTCCGGCAAGCCGGCCAATGGCCGCAGCCTGATGAAGGTCGTGGCGCTGGGTGTGAAAAAAGGTCACCGTCTGCGTTTTACCGCGCAGGGTGAAGATGCGCAACAAGCGCTGGATGCGATTGGCGAAGCGATCGCCGCAGGCCTTGGGGAGGGCGCATAAATGAGCAGACGTGTAGCAACGATTACTTTAAATCCGGCATACGACCTGGTGGGTTTCACCCCGGAAATCGAACGTGGCGAAGTGAACCTGGTACGTACTACCGGCCTGCATGCGGCAGGCAAAGGTATCAACGTGGCGAAGGTGCTGAAAGATCTTGGCATCGACGTCACCGTCGGCGGCTTCCTCGGTAAAGATAACCAGGATGGCTTCCAGCAGCTGTTTAGCGAGCTGGGTATCGCCAACCGCTTCCAGGTGGTGCAGGGGCGTACCCGTATTAACGTCAAGCTGACGGAAAAAGATGGCGAAGTGACCGATTTCAACTTCTCCGGTTTCGAAGTGACCCCGGCGGACTGGGAGCGTTTCGTTAATGATTCTCTGAGCTGGCTGGGGCAGTTCGATATGGTTTGCGTCAGCGGCAGCCTGCCGTCCGGCGTGAGTCCGGAAGCCTTTACCGACTGGATGACGCGCCTGCGCAGCCAGTGCCCGTGCATTATTTTCGATAGCAGCCGTGAAGCGCTGGTTGCAGGGCTGAAAGCCGCGCCGTGGCTGGTAAAACCAAACCGCCGCGAGCTGGAAATCTGGGCTGGCCGCAAGTTGCCGGAGATGAAAGATGTTATCGACGCCGCCCATGCGCTGCGCGAGCAAGGTATCGCCCACGTGGTGATTTCGTTAGGCGAAGAGGGCGCGCTGTGGGTTAACGCCTCCGGCGAATGGATTGCCAAACCGCCTTCAGTAGAGGTCGTCAGCACCGTCGGCGCCGGTGATTCGATGGTCGGCGGCCTGATTTACGGCCTGCTGATGCGTGAATCCAGCGAGCATACCCTGCGCCTGGCGACCGCCGTCGCCGCCCTGGCCGTCAGCCAGAGCAACGTTGGTATTACCGATCGTACCCAGTTGGCCGCAATGATGGCGCGCGTCGACTTACAACCCTTTAATTGACAGCAGGAGAGGCATAATGAAAACGCTGCTGATTATTGATGCCGGGCTTGGCCAGGCTCGCGCCTACATGGCGAAGACCCTGCTCAGCGCCGCGGCGCAGAAAGCGCACCTTGAGCTGATTGATAACCCGAACGATGCCGAACTGGCCATCGTACTGGGGACCGCGCTGCCGGCCGATAGCGCGCTGAATGGTAAAAACGTCTTTCTGGGCGATATTAACCGTGCTGTCGCCCATCCGGAGCTGTTCCTGGGTGAAGCGAAAGATCACGCTAAGCCGTACGTTGCGCCAGCGGCGGTAGCCGTTCCGGCCGCCGCCCAGGGGCAGAAACGTATTGTCGCCGTTACCGCTTGTCCGACCGGTGTAGCTCATACCTTTATGGCGGCGGAAGCCATTGAAACCGAGGCTAAAAAACGCGGCTGGTGGGTGAAAGTGGAAACCCGCGGCTCCGTGGGGGCCGGTAATGCTATTACCCCGGAAGAGGTGGAGCAGGCGGATCTGGTGATCGTCGCCGCCGATATCGAAGTCGATCTGGCGAAGTTCGCCGGTAAACCGATGTATCGCACCACCACCGGACTGGCGCTGAAGAAAACCGCGCAGGAGCTGGATAAAGCCGTTGCTGAAGCGAAGCCGTACCAGCCATCCGGCAAACCGCAGGCCTCCGGTGACGGTAAAAAAGAGTCGGCTGGCGCCTATCGTCACCTGCTGACCGGCGTCTCCTACATGCTGCCGATGGTGGTCGCGGGCGGTCTGTGTATCGCGCTGTCGTTCGCGTTCGGTATTAAAGCGTTTGAAGTGAAAGACACCATGGCGGCGGCGTTGATGCAAATCGGCGGCGGTTCAGCCTTTGCGCTGATGGTGCCGGTACTGGCAGGTTTTATCGCGTTCTCCATCGCTGACCGTCCGGGTCTGACGCCTGGTCTTATCGGCGGTATGCTGGCCGTGAGCGGCGGTTCCGGCTTCATCGGCGGTATTATCGCCGGTTTCCTTGCCGGTTATGTGGCGAAGTTAATCAGTACTAAGCTGAAACTGCCGCAGAGTATGGAAGCGTTGAAGCCGATTCTGATCATTCCACTGATTTCCAGCCTGATTGTTGGTCTGGCGATGATCTACCTGATCGGTAAACCGGTGGCGGGTATCCTGGCCTGGCTCACCCACTGGCTGCAAACCATGGGGACGGCGAACGCGGTGCTGCTCGGCGCGATCCTTGGCGGCATGATGTGTACCGATATGGGCGGCCCGGTGAACAAAGCGGCTTATGCTTTCGGTGTGGGTCTGTTGAGTACTCAAACCTACGCGCCGATGGCGGCGATTATGGCGGCCGGTATGGTGCCACCGCTGGCGCTTGGCCTGGCGACGCTGATTGCCCGCAACAAGTTCGACAAATCACAGCGTGAAGGCGGTAAAGCGGCGCTGGTTCTGGGTCTGTGCTTTATTACCGAAGGGGCGATCCCATTCGCCGCACGTGATCCGATGCGCGTACTGCCTTGCTGTATCGTTGGCGGCGCGGTGACCGGCGCTATCTCGATGGCGGTTGGCGCGAAACTGATGGCGCCGCATGGCGGTCTGTTCGTTCTGCTGATCCCAGGCGCCATCACTCCGGTGCTGGGTTATCTGCTGGCGATTATTGCCGGTACGCTGGTTGCGGGTCTCTCTTACGCGGTGCTGAAGCGCCCGGAAGCGCCGGCGGCGGAAGCTGAAAAAGCGGCGTAATATAAGCGCAATAAAAAAGGGCCGATTTGTCGGCCCTTTTTTTGTGTCTGGATTCAGGCCACTTCGGCGGTCTGCTGCGCCCGCAGCCAGGCAATTTCTTCCGCCCAGATATCCGGGTTAATGGTTTCCAGAATCAGCGGGATACCATCGAAACGGTTATCCTGCATGATCCAACGAAAAGCATCATGGCCGATATTGCCTTCACCCAGGCTATGGTGACGGTCGACGCGGCTGCCAAAAGCGCTTTTGGCATCATTCAGGTGCATGCCGCGCAGATACTGGAAGCCGACGATCCGTTCGAATTCGGCGAAGGTCTTTTCACACTCCTCCGCGCTGCGTAGGTCATAGCCGGCGGCGAAAGCGTGGCAGGTATCAATGCAGACGCCAACGCGGGATTTGTCTTCAACGCCGTCAATGATGGCGGCAAGATGTTCAAATTTAAAACCGAGATTGCTGCCCTGACCGGCGGTATTTTCGATAACCGCGGTTACGCCTTCGGTTTTCGCCAGCGCGATGTTGATGGATTCAGCGATACGCGCCAGGCATTCATCTTCCGGGATCTGCTGCAGGTGGCTGCCCGGATGGAAGTTGAGCAGCGTTAATCCCAACTGCTGGCAGCGGGTTAATTCATCGATAAACGCCTCGCGGGATTTCTCCAGCGCTTCTTCGACCGGGTGACCGAGGTTAATCAGGTAGCTGTCGTGCGGCAGGATCTGCCCCGGGCCGAAGTGATATTTTTCGCAGGCGGCTTTGAATTCGGCAATCGCTTCGTCGGTGAGCGGCGCGGCGCGCCATTGACGCTGATTTTTGGTGAACAGGGCGAAGGCGGTCGCTTCGATTTCGGCGGCGCGGATGGCGGCATTGGCCAGCCCGCCGGAGGCGCTAACGTGCGCTCCAATATATTTCATAAAAAAACTCCAGTTAAGCCGCTGGGGGGAGGGTAATGATAGCGGCTTAACCGGAGAGTTACAGCAATGAATGAATATCGACGAGAAAACTTACTGCTTAGCCAATCAGGTGGTGGATAGCGAAGTTAATCGCGCCGCCGCCAACAATCAGCCAGACGAACAGCATCAGCGCCATCAGCAGCGGCTTCGCACCGGCTTTTTTCAGTGCGCTGACGTGGGTGGTTAAGCCCAGCGCGGCCATCGCCATCGCCAGCAGTACGGTATCGAGGGTGACCAGCATATCGACGACGGCTTTCGGCAGCAGGTGGAAGGAGTTAAATACCGCCACCAGAATAAACAGGATGGCAAACCACGGAATGGTGATTTTGCTCTTTTCGCCGTTACCGGCTGGCGCCAGTTGTTTCACACGAGCAGCGATGAACAGCAGGAACGGAGCCAGCATCATCACGCGCAGCATTTTAGCGATAACCGCGGCATTTTCCGCATCCGGGCTAACCGCGTGACCGGCGGCGACCACCTGAGCGACTTCATGCATGGTGGAGCCCATATAGATGCCGTAGGCTTCCGGGGTGAACCAGTGCGCCAGCAGCGGGTACATCGCCGGGTAGAGGAAGATAGCGATAGTACCGAAGATAACCACTGTCGCCACGGCGACCGTCACTTTACTGGCTTCGGCTTTGACGACCGGCTCGGTGGCCAGGACCGCCGCGGCGCCGCAGATGCTGCTACCGGCGCCGATAAGCCAGCTGGTATGTTTATCGAGCCCGAAAACCTTCTGCCCGAGGAAACAGGCGATAAAGAAAGTGCTGGACAGCGTCAGTACGTCAATCAGGATCCCGCTGACGCCGACGTCAGCAATCTGGGCAAACGTCAGACGAAAACCATAAAGAATGATCCCCAGGCGCAGCAGATACTGCTTGGCGAAAATCACCCCACCGTCGCAGGACTGCCAAATTTTAGGATAAACGGTATTACCGACCACCATGCCGAACAAGATAGCCAGCGTTAGCGCGCTGAAGCCCGCGCCGGCGATAGCAGGGAAACTGCCTGCCCACAGGGCGGCGCCGGTCAACGCGGCGGTCAGCGCCAGGCCTGGGACGAAATGCCACAGGGTGCGATGTTTAGTGGGTAAAGTGAGTGCTGTCATAACCTTCTCCTTTGTCTGGGCAAAGAATACGACTGGCTGGTTTAAAAATAAAATTGATTATATATTTATAATCTATCGGAATAAGTGATAAACCCTTCATCCTTCGCGCTGCAGATGTGTTGGCTGCGTTTACTCACCCCAGTCACTTACTGATGTAAGCTCCTGGGGACTCGCTCACTTGCCGCCTTTCTGCAGCACGAATGATTTTGGGTTATACCCTTCATCCTTCAGGCCACAGCCCTGCTGATTTATGTCACCATAGCGTTGACGGTTATCCAGCTTGGGCTAATACACAGGTGAGTTATGCATATCACGCTACGGCAACTGGAAGTTTTTGCTGAGGTTTTGAAAAGCGGGTCAACGACGCAGGCGTCACAGATGCTGGCGCTGTCGCAGTCGGCGGTGAGCGCGGCGCTGACCGACCTGGAGGGGCAACTCGGCGTTCAGCTGTTTGACCGCGTCGGTAAACGGCTGGTGGTCAACGAGCATGGCCGCTTGCTCTACCCGCGGGCGCTGGCGCTGCTGGAGCGCGCCGGAGAGATAGAACAGCTGTTTCGCGGCGATAATGGCGCGATCCGCGTTTATGCCAGTAGCACCATCGGCAACTATATTCTGCCGGAAATCATCGCCCGCTACCGCCGGGACTTCCCTGAACTGCCGCTGGAGCTGAGCGTTGGCAACAGCCAGGATGTGATTAATGCGGTCAGCGATTTGCGCGTCGATATTGGCCTGATCGAAGGGCCGTGCCACGCGGCGGATATTATCGCCGAGCCGTGGATTGAAGATGAACTGGTGGTGTTCGCCGCCCCTGATTCGCCATTCCTGGAAGGCGAATTGACGCTGCTACGGCTGGCGGAAGCGCAGTGGATCCTGCGCGAGCATGGCTCCGGCACGCGGGAGATCGTCGACTACGTGCTGTTGTCGCATCTGCCCGCATTTCAACTGGGCATGGAGCTTGGCAACTCGGAGGCGATTAAACATGCGGTCCGCCACGGACTAGGCATCAGCTGCCTGTCGCGGCGAGTCATTGCCGAGCAGCTGGAGGCCGGAACGCTGGTGGAGCTCAAGCTGCCGCTGCCGCGCCTGACGCGCACGTTATGGCGTATTCGCCATCGGCAAAAACACGTTTCCAAGGCGCTGCAGCGCTTTATCCGTTACTGCGAGGTGTAGCGCTAGCAACGACGTAAGCCGCGATTTTTTGTCTGTTTTTTTATGCGCCAATGCAGGATTACTGCTTTACTAATAATTTGTGTCAGATCATGAAGCTCTCTTATAACTTTGCATTTGTACCGGATGGATGGACGATCGTCTGCTACAATCGCGCCTCATTTTTTGGATGGATAGCATTTTCACATGGTTTCGGAAACTAAAACCACAGAAGCGCCCACGCTCCGCCGCGAGCTAAAAGCGCGCCACTTGACCATGATCGCTATTGGCGGTTCCATCGGTACAGGTCTTTTCGTTGCCTCTGGCGCAACAATTTCTCAGGCAGGCCCCGGCGGCGCGCTGCTTTCCTACATTCTGATCGGTCTGATGGTGTATTTCCTGATGACCAGTCTCGGCGAGCTGGCGGCATTTATGCCGGTTTCAGGCTCTTTTGCGACCTACGGTCAGAACTATGTAGAAGAAGGCTTTGGTTTCGCGCTGGGCTGGAACTACTGGTACAACTGGGCGGTGACTATCGCCGTTGACCTCGTTGCTTCGCAGCTGGTGATGAGCTACTGGTTCCCGGATACACCCGGCTGGATCTGGAGCGCCTTATTCCTCGGCATCATGTTCCTGCTGAACTGGATCTCGGTACGCGGCTTCGGCGAAGCGGAGTACTGGTTCTCGCTGATTAAAGTTGCCACCGTGATTATCTTTATCATCGTCGGCATTATGATGATTTTTGGCATCTTCGAAGGCGCCAAGCCGGCGGGCTGGAGCAACTGGGGCATTGATGATGCGCCGTTTGCCGGCGGTTTTGCGGCGATGATC
Organism: Klebsiella sp. CN_Kp088; assembly: GCF_040064335.1. Lineage (NCBI taxonomy): Bacteria > Pseudomonadati > Pseudomonadota > Gammaproteobacteria > Enterobacterales > Enterobacteriaceae > Klebsiella > Klebsiella sp. CN_Kp088. The sequence continues at coordinate 174,243 of NZ_JBEAIQ010000023.1, forward strand.
GGCGTGGCGATGATTGTCGGCTTCTCCTTCCAGGGTACCGAGCTCATCGGTATTGCCGCGGGCGAATCGGAAAATCCGGAGAAGAACATTCCGCGCGCGGTGCGTCAGGTGTTCTGGCGTATCCTGCTGTTCTATGTCTTCGCGATTTTGATTATCAGCCTGATCATCCCGTATACCGATCCGAGCCTGCTGCGCAACGACGTTAAAGACATTTCCGTTAGCCCGTTCACCCTGGTGTTCGAGCACGCCGGTCTGCTCTCTGCGGCGGCGATCATGAACGCGGTTATCCTGACGGCGGTGCTGTCGGCGGGTAACTCCGGGATGTACGCCTCTACGCGTATGTTGTATACCCTGGCGTGCGACGGCAAAGCGCCGCGCATTTTCTCGAAGCTGTCGAGAGGCGGCGTACCGCGCAACGCGCTGTATGCGACTACCGTGATTGCGGCGCTGTGCTTCCTGACCTCGATGTTCGGCAACCAGACGGTTTACCTGTGGCTGCTGAATACCTCCGGGATGACTGGCTTTATCGCCTGGTTGGGTATTGCGATCAGCCACTACCGTTTCCGTCGTGGTTACGTGTTGCAAGGTAACGATATTAATAACCTGCCGTACCGTTCCGGGTTCTTCCCGCTGGGGCCGATCTTCGCCTTCGTACTGTGCCTTATCATCACCCTTGGCCAGAACTATGAAGCCTTCCTCAAGGACACCATTGATTGGGGCGGCGTGGCGGCGACCTACATCGGCATTCCGCTGTTCCTGGTTATCTGGTTTGGTTACAAGCTGGTGAAAGGTACCCGCTTCGTGCGCTACAGCGAAATGAAGTTCCCGGAACGCTTTAAAGGCTAATTCCTCACTCTACCGCTTTCGATAAAGCCCTCTTTTAAAGAGGGCTTTTTTTATGCCAGCAAGGCTTACAAACGGACACACTTCTTCATAATTGTATTGATAATTGTAATCATTATCCTTATCATTTCGGAAAATTCAGGATGAAGCCAATCTCCATATCTTGCCGCTCAACTACGAAAGGCAAGGGGTGACCAGCCACATCGACTGTAAAAAAATTGCGCGCGGCCGCCAGAGCCGCGTGTCGACAGGATGTGCAAGCAGCACCCTTTGTTTGATTTGTAGTTGACCTCATGGAGATTTGGTATGTTCAGGTTAAACCCTTTTGCCCGGGCGGGACTGTGCGCGTCCGTCGTAGCATTGGCATTTCCGGCGCTGGCCGCAAATGATGACGAGACGCTGGTTGTCACCGCCGCGGCGACTGAACAGAGCGTCAAAGATGCCCCCGCCAGTATCAGCGTGATCACCCAACAGGACTTGCAGCGTAAGCCGGTGCAGAACCTGAAGGACGTGCTGCGCGATGTGCCTGGCGTTCAGCTCACCAACGAAGGGGATAACCGCAAGGGTGTCAGCATCCGCGGTCTGGATAGCAGCTATACGCTGATCCTGATCGATGGCAAACGCGTCAACTCGCGTAACGCCGTCTTCCGCCATAACGATTTCGATCTGAACTGGATCCCGGTGGACTCCATCGAGCGGATTGAGGTAGTGCGCGGCCCGATGTCTTCCCTGTACGGTTCCGACGCGCTCGGCGGCGTGGTCAACATCATTACCAAAAAAATCGGCCAGAAATGGACCGGTACCCTCAGCAGCGATGCCACCATTCAGGAACACCGCGATCGCGGCGACACTTACAACGGCCAGTTCTTCACCAGCGGCCCGCTGATTGACGGCGTGTTGGGCATGAAAGCCTACGGCAGCCTGGCGAAACGCAGTAAAGACGATCAGCAATCTTCCAGCAACGCCGCGGGCGAAACGCCGCGCATTGAAGGTTTTACCAGCCGCGACGGTAACGTTGAGTTCGCCTGGACGCCAACGGAGAATCAGGACATTACCGCCGGCTACGGTTTCGATCGCCAGGATCGCGATTCAGACTCGCTCGACAAAAACCGCCTTGAACGCCAAAACTACTCTTTGACCCATAACGGGCGCTGGGACGTTGGTAATAGCGAAGTGAAATTCTACGGCGAGAAAGTGGATAACAAAAATCCAGGGCAGGCTGGGACCATTACCTCTGAAAGCAATGCGGTGGATGGTAAATATGTGATGCCGTTGGGGATGATCAACCAGATCGTCACCCTCGGCGGCGAATGGCGCCACGATAAACTCAAAGATCCGGTGAACCTGAGCAGCGGCGGCAAATCGACTTCCGCCAGCCAGTACGCGCTGTTCCTCGAAGACGAGTGGCGGATCTTTGAACCGCTGGCGCTGACCACCGGCATCCGTATGGATGATCACCAAACCTACGGCGATCACTGGAGCCCGCGTGCGTATCTGGTCTATAACGCCACCGATACCGTGACCGTGAAAGGCGGTTGGGCAACGGCCTTTAAAGCGCCGTCGCTGCTGCAATTGAACCCGGACTGGACCACCAACTCCTGTCGCGGTAGCTGCAGCATTATCGGTAACCCGGATCTGAAGCCGGAAACCAGCGAAAGCTTTGAGCTTGGTCTGTATTACAGCGGTGAAGAGGGCTGGCTGGAAGGGGTTGAAGGCAGCGTGACCGCCTTCCAGAACAACGTTGACGATATGATCGACATTCTGCGTACCTCCAGCGCCAGCGAAGCGCCGGGTTACCCGAACTTCGTCGGCTGGAAGACCGTGAACGGTAAGCGCGTGCCGGTATTCCGCTACTTCAACGTCAACAAAGCGCGGATTAAAGGCGTGGAGACCGAAGTGAAGGTTCCGTTCGGCGAAGAGTGGAAACTGACGGTCAACTATACCTATAACGATGGTCGCGATCTGAGCAACGGCGGCAATAAACCGCTGCAGACGCTGCCGTTCCACACCGCTAACGGTACCCTCGACTGGAAACCGCTGGAGGATTGGTCTTTCTACGTCACGGCCAACTATACCGGTGAGCAGCGTGCGGTAAGCGCGACGGGTAAAACCCCAGGCGGTTATACCATGTTCGATATCGGCGCCGCGTGGCAGGTCAGCAAAAGCGTGAAACTGCGCTCCGGCGTGCTTAACGTTGGCGATAAAGATCTGAGCCGCGACGATTACAGCTACACCGAAGATGGGCGTCGCTACTTTATGGCCGTCGATTACCGCTTCTGATAGCGATAAACTGTCTGCCGCCGCTGAAGTAACTTCAGTGGCGGCTGCCCCGATAAAACGTGTACGCCGCTATCCGCCAGGTATCAGCCGCTTGCCCCTTTCATCCACCACCTTTTCTCCATCCTCTTTGCTAAATGCGCCTTGCTGCGGGTCGGGCAGGATATCCAGTACCACTTCAGATGGCCGACATAAGCGGGTTCCCCGTTCAGTGACCACAATAGGGCGATTAATCAGGATGGGATGAGCGAGCATAAATTCTATTAACTGCTCGTCGGTGAACTTGTCCTCTGCGAGTCCCAACTGGGCATAAGGTTCAACATTCTCGCGTAGTAGAGTACGCACAGCGATCCCCATATCTGCAATAAGCTTAACCAGCTCATCGTGAGTCGGCGGTGTTTCAAGGTAATAAATAACGGTGGGCTCATTACCGCTGTTACGGATCATCTCCAGCGTATTCCGTGACGTACCGCAGGCCGGGTTGTGATAGATGGTGATATTACTCATATGAGTATCTCGTTATAGAGTGAGAGAGAGCCGCAGCGCCAGCGCGGCCAGAGTGACAAACAGCACAGGTAGCGTCATGATGATGCCTGTGCGGAAGTAATATCCCCAACTGATGGTCATGCTTTTCTGCGACAGTACGTGCAGCCACAGCAGGGTCGCCAGACTGCCTATTGGCGTGATTTTGGGGCCTAAATCGCAACCAATCACGTTGGCGTAGATCATCGCTTCTTTGATAACGCCAGAAGCGGTGCTTCCTTCAATCGACAGTGCGCCCACCAGGACCGTTGGCATATTGTTCATTACCGACGACAGGAAAGCGGTCAGGAAGCCCGTGCCAAACGTTGCCGCCAGCAGTCCCTTATCCGCCAGCATATTCAGCACACCCGACAGATATTCCGTTAAGCCCGCATTGCGCAGACCGTAGACCACCAGGTACATACCCAGCGAGAAAATAACGATCTGCCAGGGCGCGCCGCGCAATACTTTACCGGTATTGATGGCGTGACCTTTTTTCGCAACGGCAAACAGAACAGCGGCACCGACAGCGGCGATGGCGCTAACGGGCAGCCCCAGCGGTTCAAGAACAAAGAAACCAACCAGCAACAAAAGCAAAACAACCCAGCCAGCTTTGAAGGTTGCGGGATCTTTAATCGCGCTGGCAGGTGTTTTCAGCAAAGTGACGTTGTAAGTTGCCGGAATATCCCGGCGGAAAAACAGATGCAGCATGCCCAGCGTGGCCGCGATGGCAGCAATATCAACAGCAACCATCACAGAGGCGTATTGCGTAAAACCAAGCCGGAAGAAATCAGCTGAGACAATATTGACCAGATTGGAAACGATAAGCGGCAGGCTGGCGGTATCGGCAATAAACCCGGCAGCCATGACAAAGGCTAATGTTGTCCTTTTGCTGAACCCCAGAGCGAGCAGCATGGCAATAACGATGGGAGTCAGAATGAGCGCTGCGCCATCGTTAGCAAACAGCGCCGCAACGGTCGCGCCTAACAGGATAATCCAGGTGAACAGCAGACGACCGCGCCCGTTGCCCCAGCGGGAGACATGCAGCGCAGCCCATTCAAAAAAGCCCGATTCATCGAGCAGCAGGCTGATGATAATCACCGCGATAAAAGTCGCTGTTGCGTTCCAGACGATATTCCAGACAACGGGAATATCACTGGGATGAATAACGCCGCAGGCCAGCGCCAGTACTGCGCCAATACTCGCGCTCCAGCCGATGCTGAGGCCCCTGGGCTGCCAGATAACCAACACCAGCGTGAATAAAAAGAGACTACCGGCCAACAACATTCTCTACTCCAATATATGCGTTTCTATATATGTATCAACAGGTGGCGCACGCTGTTTTCTTGCGCCATTCGTCAATATCTTCCCTCATGCTCTGCCTGGTCGTGGCAATGATCTCCGCCGCCCAGGCAGGCATATGGGGCGAGAGGCGATAGTGGACCCATTTCCCTTGCCGGCGGTCGAGTACCAGTTCAGATTCACGTAATATCGCCATATGGCGAGATATTTTCGGCTGGGATTGCCCGGTGGCGGCACACAGATCGCAGACGCACAGTTCGCCGGACTCACGCAGCAACATGATGATGGCTAAACGGGTTTCATCCGCCAGGATTTTAAACAGCTGGATAGGCTTTATCATGGTTGACCAGATTATCATGGAGGTACATATATGCTAAATCATATATGTTGTGTTTTAAATAACAAATTATCGCCCGTAGCGACAAGATAGTTCCTGACGAAGATATAAAGCCGGGCAAGCGGAGGATGCCCGGCGGAGGGAAATAGAGGGTTACTTAAACAGATGCTTCGCGTGGAAGCGCAGATGATCTTCTATAAAGGTGGCGATGAAATAGTAGCTGTGGTCGTAGCCGGGCTGGATACGCAGGCTCAGCGGCCACTGTTTCTGTCGAGCTACCTCTGCCAGCACCGCGGGCTGTAGCTGGTTACCGAGAAACTGGTCGGCGTCACCCTGATCAATTAACGTCGGAATGGCATCCCCGGTCTGGCTTGTCTGCATGAGTGCGCAGCTGTCCCACTCCTGCCAGTTCGCTTCATCATTGCCGAGATAGGCGCTGAACGCTTTTTGTCCCCATGGAACTTTGCATGGGTTAACGATCGGCGCGAAGGCCGAGACGCTGGTAAAGCGCCCTGGGTTTTTCAGCGCCATGATGAGCGCGCCGTGGCCGCCCATCGAGTGGCCGCTGATAGCGCAACGGTCGGCGACCTTAAATTGACGGTTAATCAACTGCGGTAGCTCATCGCGCAGGTAGTCGTACATGCGAAAATGCGCCGCCCACGGCGCCTGAGTGGCGTTGAGGTAAAAACCCGCGCCTTTACCGAGATCGTAACCGGCATCATCGGCGACGTCATCACCGCGCGGGCTGGTGTCGGGCATCACCAGCGCGATGCCAAGTTCGGCGGCGACACGCTGGGCGCCAGCCTTGTTGGTGAAGTTTTCGTCATTGCAGGTCAAACCGGATAGCCAGTACAGCACCGGTGGCGGGGCGGTTTCCGTCGTCGGCGGTAAAAAAATGCTGAACGTCATCGCACAATTCAAGGTACTGGAGTGATGACGCCAGCGCTGCTGCCGACCCTCGTAACAGCGATGTTCTTCAAGCAGTTCCATGCAGGGCTCCTCGGGTATCTATGTGTAATGCTTAATAATACAGATATTTCATTAACCGGTGAGTAACTTTCACTTTCCCGTCGCGCAAAGCTATTGCATCATTAATACGAGTTATAAAGAACGTCTCTAAACATCTACAGTGCTAATGAATGCGCGCGAGGGCGGTAGGGCTCGCTGGCGTGGCGCATCGACAACGTCCAACCGCAGCGGTAAAAATGAAAGGTTGCGCCAATTTCAATAATTATCGTGACGGCTACTGGATTATGTGCGCCACCTCACGCACAATGAGTGCAAACTTTGCCCTCAGAAGAGCAAAGAGCGCCACACCTGCAGGAGAACCTAAATGTCATCATTGAGTAAAGAAGCCATACTCGTTCATGAAGCGCTGGTCGCTCGTGGGCTGGAGACGCCGCTGCGTCCGCCAGTACAAGAAATTGATAATGAAACGCGCAAGCGTCTGATCGCCGGGCACATGACTGAGATTATGCAGCTGCTGAATCTTGATCTCAGTGACGACAGCCTGATGGAGACTCCGCATCGCATCGCAAAAATGTACGTTGATGAGATTTTCTCCGGTCTGGATTATGCCAGATTCCCGAAAATCACCGTTATTGAAAACAAAATGAAAGTTGACGAGATGGTGACGGTTCGCGATATCACGCTGACCAGTACCTGTGAACATCACTTTGTGACGATTGACGGCAAAGCGACCGTTGCTTATATCCCGAAAGATTCGGTAATCGGCCTGTCGAAAATTAACCGCATCGTGCAGTTCTTTGCCCAGCGTCCGCAGGTGCAGGAGCGCCTGACGCAGCAGATCCTTACCGCGCTGCAGACTTTGCTCGGCACCAGCAACGTCGCGGTATCCATTGACGCGGTGCATTACTGCGTGAAAGCGCGCGGCATCCGCGATGCGACCAGCGCCACGACCACCACTTCGCTTGGCGGTCTGTTTAAATCCAGCCAGAATACCCGCCAGGAGTTCCTGCGCGCCGTACGTCACCACAATTAATTCGGAGCAGGGTGCATGGAGAGAAACGTCACGCTGGACTTCGTTCGCGGCGTCGCCATCCTCGGCATTCTGCTACTGAATATCACCGCCTTCGGCTTGCCGAAGGCGGCCTATCTGAATCCGGCCTGGGCCGGGAGTGTTTCGCTGAGCGACGCCTGGAGCTGGGCCATCCTCGATCTGTTTGCGCAGGTAAAATTCCTCACCCTGTTTGCTCTGCTGTTCGGCGCCGGATTGCAAATGCTGCTGGTACGCGGTAAACGCTGGATCCAGTCGCGGCTAACGCTGCTTGCCCTGCTTGGTTTTATCCACGGTCTCTTTTTCTGGGACGGCGATATTCTGCTGGCCTATGCGCTGGTGGGGCTGATTGCCTGGCGCATGGTACGCGATGCCCATCATGTCAAATCGCTATTTAATACCGGCGTCGTGCTTTATCTCATCGGTATTGCGGTGCTGGTATTGTTGGGATTAATTTCCGGCAACGGCGCCAGTCGGTCATGGGTGCCCGATGCCGCGAATGTGCAGTATGAGCAGTTCTGGAAGCTCAAAGGCGGTATGGAGGCGGTGAGCAATCGCGCGGATATGCTGTCCGATAACCTGGTGGCGCTGGGCGTGCAGTACGGCTGGCAGCTGGCGGGGATGATGCTAATGGGCGCGGCGCTAATGCGCTGCGGCTGGTTGAAAGGGCAGTTTAGCCTTAGCCATTATCGCCGCGTCGGGGCTGTGCTGATTATTGCCGGGATGTTGGTAAATGTGCCGGCCATCGCCGCGCAGTGGTATTTGCAATGGGACTACCGCTGGTGCGGTTTTCTGCTGCAGGCGCCGCGTGAACTTGGCGCGCCGCTACAAACCATTGGCTATGCCGCGCTGGCGTGGGGATTCTGGCCGCAATTATGCCGCTTTCGTCTGGTTGGGGCGATTGCCTGCGTTGGGCGGATGGCGCTCAGTAACTATTTACTGCAAACCCTGATCTGCACCACGCTGTTCTATCACCTGGGCCTGTTTATGAAATTTGACCGTTTACAGCTGTTGGCCTTTGTGCCGGCGGTGTGGGCCGTTAATCTCCTCTTCTCGCAGTTTTGGCTGCGTCATTTCCGCCAGGGGCCCGTTGAGTGGCTATGGCGTCAGTTAACCCTGAGAGCCTCAGGGACATCATCCAGAGATACATCTGTATAACGATCTCGATCACAATCATTAACAAAATGGATGTAACCGTTTCCAGCCGTGTGACCTCACTCACGTAGCGCGGTGCGCGTCGCTGCCAGAATAGCCACCTTGCTGAACACAGGAGGTGGGTGTGACGTATTGCAATGCGATAAAGGCGGGTATGTATGATCACCATTCGTGATGTCGCCCGTCAGGCGGGAGTTTCCGTGGCGACGGTTTCACGGGTGCTGAACAACAGCGCGTTGGTGAGCCCGGATACCCGGGAGGCAGTGATGAAGGCGGTCGCGCAACTGGGCTATCGGCCGAATGCCAATGCCCAGGCGCTGGCGACCCAGGTTAGCGATACCATTGGCGTGGTGGTGATGGATGTGTCAGACGCCTTTTTCGGCGCGTTGGTGAAAGCGGTGGATACCGTCGCGCAGCAGCATCAGAAATATGTGCTAATCGGCAACAGCTACCATGAAGCTGAAAAAGAGCGTAACGCCATTGAGGTGCTAATTCGCCAGCGCTGTTCGGCGCTTATCGTGCATTCGAAAGCGTTAAGCGATGCCGAACTCGGCGACTTTATGCAGCATATTCCAGGCATGGTGCTGATAAACCGCATTGTGCCTGGTTTTGCGCACCGCTGCGTGGGTCTCGATAACGTCAGCGGTGCGCTAATGGCTACGCGGATGCTGCTCAATAACGGCCATCAGCGGATTGGCTATCTCTCTTCCAACCACGGCATTGAAGATGATGAACTGCGCCGCGAAGGGTGGAGTAAAGCGCTGCAGGAGCAGGGCATTATCGCGCCGGATAGCTGGGTGGGCTCGGGTTCGCCGGATATGCAGGGCGGTGAAGCGGCGATGGTAGAACTGCTGGGGCGTAATTTAGGCCTGACCGCGGTGTTTGCCTATAACGACAGTATGGCTGCCGGGGCGTTAACCACTCTCAAGGATAACGGCATTGCCGTGCCGCAGCATCTCTCGCTGATTGGTTTTGATGACATTCCCATTTCCCGTTACACCGATCCGCAATTGACTACCGTGCGCTATCCCATTATGTCGATGGCGAAATTGGCTACCGAACTGGCGCTACAAGGGGCGGCAGGGAAACTCGATAGCGAGGCCAGCCACTGCTTTATGCCCACGCTGGTGCGGCGCCATTCGGTGACGCAAAAGCAAAGTGTGGGGCCGATCACTAACTGAATCTATTAGCTGATGTAACCGCTTTCAATCTGTGAGTAAATTCACAGTATATTAACATTCAGCTGTTTATGATGGCAGCGTTGACCAGTCCGAACCAGACTGTACAGGTGATGTTTTAAAATATCATCTTAAACAATAGGTTAGGCACTTGATGAAGCCGTTTTTCTGGAGCGTTACCCTACACGGAAGACAGAATTAACGTTGTGAATATCGTTGTGCGGTAACCCTAATGTAACAACTCCCGCCAGCTATCTTCACGCCAAAAAAAACGATGCAAAATAATAAAACCGGAGATTCCATGAATAAGAAGGTCTTAGCTCTGTCCGCCGTCATGGCTGGCATGCTTTTTGGCGCCGCAGCGCATGCCGCGGATACCCGTATCGGCGTTACGATCTACAAGTATGACGACAACTTCATGTCCGTTGTGCGTAAAGCGATCGAAAAAGACAGCAAATCTGCGCCGGACGTGCAACTGCTGATGAATGACTCGCAGAACGATCAGTCCAAACAGAACGATCAGATCGACGTGCTGCTGGCGAAAGGGGTGAAGGCGCTGGCCATCAACCTGGTTGACCCGGCGGCGGCGGGTACGGTTATCGACAAAGCGCGTGGGCAAAATGTGCCGGTGGTGTTCTTTAACAAAGAGCCGTCGCGCAAGGCGCTGGATAGCTACGATAAAGCCTATTATGTGGGTACCGACTCCAAAGAATCCGGGATTATCCAGGGCGATCTTATCGCCAAACACTGGAAAGCGAATCCAAACTGGGATCTGAACAAAGATGGTCAGATTCAGTTTGTTCTGTTGAAAGGCGAGCCGGGCCACCCGGATGCCGAAGCGCGTACTTCCTACGTTATCAAAGAGCTGAATGAAAAAGGTCTTAAAACTCAGCAACTGGCGTTAGATACCGCCATGTGGGATACCGCGCAAGCGAAAGATAAAATGGACGCCTGGCTCTCCGGCCCGAACGCCAACAAAATCGAAGTGGTCATCGCGAACAACGATGCGATGGCGATGGGCGCGGTAGAAGCGCTGAAAGCGCATAACAAGAGCAGCATTCCGGTGTTCGGCGTCGATGCCCTGCCTGAAGCGCTGGCGCTGGTGAAATCGGGCGCGATGGCCGGTACCGTGCTGAACGACGCCAACAACCAGGCCAAAGCGACCTTCGATCTGGCGAAGAACCTGGCAGACGGCAAAGAGCCCGCTGCTGGCACCAACTGGAAAATTGAGAATAAGATTGTCCGCGTACCGTACGTAGGCGTAGATAAAGACAACCTCAGCCAGTTTATCGGTAAATAAGTTCTTCATGCATTGCGGGCGCGCTCGCGCGCCCGATTATTCCTGATACCGAAGCCGATTTTGCTGCGATATAACTTATCGTCGCGGATCGTCACGAACGCAGCCAGGTATAACTATGGTCAGCAATAATAGCGTACAGTCGGGCGAATATTTGTTGGAAATGAGTGACATCAACAAATCTTTCCCCGGCGTTAAAGCTCTTGATAATGTCAATCTGAAGGTTCGTCCGCACTCTATCCATGCATTAATGGGCGAGAATGGCGCGGGCAAATCGACATTATTGAAATGCTTATTTGGAATCTATCAAAAAGATTCCGGCAGTATTCTTTTTCAGGGAAAAGAAATCGATTTCCATTCGGCGAAAGAAGCGCTGGAAAACGGTATTTCTATGGTGCACCAGGAATTAAACCTGGTACTTCAACGTTCGGTCATGGACAACATGTGGCTGGGACGTTACCCCACCAAAGGCATGTTTGTCGATCAGGATAAAATGTATCGCGATACCAAAGCGATATTTGATGAACTCGATATTGATATTGATCCGCGCGCTCGCGTGGGGACTTTATCGGTATCGCAGATGCAGATGATTGAAATTGCCAAAGCATTCTCCTATGACGCGAAAATCGTCATTATGGATGAGCCTACCTCATCGCTGACAGAAAAAGAGGTTAATCACCTGTTTAAAATAATCCGCAAGCTGAAAGAGCGTGGCTGCGGTATTGTTTATATCTCCCATAAAATGGAGGAGATATTTCAGCTATGCGATGAGATTACGATCCTGCGCGATGGTCAGTGGATCGCCACCCAGCCGCTGGAAGGGCTGGATATGGATAAGATCATTGCGATGATGGTTGGCCGTTCGCTGAACCAGCGTTTTCCGGATAAACAAAACAAACCGGGCGAAGTAATCCTTGAAGTTCGTAACCTGACCTCGCTGCGCCAGCCGTCGATCCGCGATGTCTCGTTCGATCTGCATAAAGGCGAAATTCTCGGCATTGCCGGACTGGTGGGCGCTAAACGTACCGATATCGTTGAAACGCTGTTTGGCATCCGCGAAAAGGCCAGCGGCACCATTACCCTGCATGGTAAAAAAATTAATAACCATAGCGCTAATGAAGCGATTAACCACGGCTTTGCGCTGGTAACCGAAGAGCGTCGTTCGACGGGGATTTATGCTTATCTCGATATTGGTTTTAACTCGCTGATATCAAATATCAAGAAGTATAAAAACAAGGTCGGCCTGCTGGATAATTCACGGATGAAAAGCGATACCCAATGGGTTATCGATTCCATGCGTGTAAAAACGCCAGGTCATCAAACGCAAATCGGTTCGCTTTCCGGCGGGAATCAGCAGAAGGTTATTATCGGCCGTTGGTTATTAACCCAACCGGAAATATTAATGCTTGATGAACCGACCCGCGGAATTGACGTCGGCGCGAAATTTGAAATTTACCAGCTGATTGCCGAACTGGCTAAAAAAGATAAGGGCATCATTATTATCTCTTCTGAAATGCCGGAGCTGCTGGGAATTACCGACCGTATTCTGGTTATGAGCAACGGGCTGGTTGCCGGAATTGTTGAGACCAAAACCACGACGCAAAATGAAATTCTGCGTCTTGCATCATTGCACCTTTGAGATCAGGGGCTTTCCATGAGTGCGTTAAATAAAAAGAGTTTTCTCACTTACCTGAAAGAGGGTGGGATTTACGTTGTACTTTTGGTCTTGCTGGCCATTATTATTTTCCAGGATCCGACCTTCTTAAGTCTGTTGAACTTAAGTAACATCCTGACGCAATCCTCGGTACGTATTATCATCGCGCTCGGCGTCGCCGGGCTGATTGTCACCCAGGGGACCGACCTTTCCGCCGGACGTCAGGTGGGTCTGGCGGCGGTGGTAGCGGCTACCATGCTGCAGGCGGTGGATAACGCCAACAAGGTGTTCCCGGAGATGGCGACCATGCCGATTCCGTTGGTGATTCTGCTGGTCTGCGCGATTGGCGCGGTGATTGGCTTGATTAACGGTATCGTCATTGCCTATCTCAACGTGACGCCGTTTATCACTACGCTGGGTACGATGATCATCGTTTACGGTATCAACTCCCTGTACTACGACTTTGTCGGCGCGTCGCCGATTTCCGGTTTCGACAGCCACTTCTCACAGTTTGCCCAGGGCTTTGTCGCTTTAGGTTCATTCCGCCTGTCGTACATTACATTCTACGCGCTGATCGCTATCTTCTTCGTGTGGATCCTGTGGAATAAAACCCGTTTCGGTAAAAACATCTTCGCTATCGGCGGCAACCCGGAAGCGGCGCGTGTCTCCGGCGTTAACGTGGCGCTGAACCTGCTGATGATTTATGCCCTGTCCGGGGTGTTTTACGCCTTCGGCGGGCTGCTGGAAGCCGGACGTATCGGTTCGGCGACCAACAACCTCGGCTTTATGTACGAACTGGATGCGATTGCCGCCTGCGTGGTGGGGGGCGTTTCCTTCAGCGGCGGCGTGGGTACGGTTTTCGGCGTGGTGACCGGGGTCATTATCTTTACCGTCATCAACTATGGTCTGACCTACATTGGCGTCAATCCATACTGGCAGTACATTATTAAAGGGGCGATTATCATCTTCGCTGTGGCGCTGGATTCACTGAAGTACGCGCGTAAGAAATAAGATTGAACATATAAAAAACCCGCGCCTGGCGCGGGTTTTTTATGCCTGAAATTCGATAAAACGACGGCGGCTATTTTTCTTTCTGTAGCTCCAGTAACTGCTCGGGCGTGACCGCCGGGTAGGATTGCGCATCCTCCGGAACTTCATGCTGCTGCGCTGGGATGGGGATCAGCGGCCCGAGGAAACGCGGTTCGCGTTTGAAGATATAGAGATCCGCCAGCGCGCCAAATCGGGCGCCAAACTCGCGAAGACGTACGGTCCACATATCCTTCGGCGAAGGCACCGCATAGCACTGCGCCTGAATCCCCATATGCAGGGCGATAAACAGCGCGCGCTCGCAATGGAAGCGCTGGGTGATAATAATAAAATCATTGGTATCGAACACTTTGCGGGTGCGCACGATCGAATCGAGGGTGCGGAAACCGGCGTAGTCCAGCACGATATCCGCCGGATCGACGCCGGCTTTAATCAGATCGCGGCGCATGGTCATCGGTTCGTTATAGCTTTGCAGGGCGTTGTCACCGCTTAACAGCAGATAATTAACCTTACCGCTATTGTAGGCGTTGAGCGCACCCTGGATCCGATAACGATAATACTGATTGATCACGCCGGTGCGATAATATTTGGCAGTGCCCAACACCACGCCCACCTGGCGGTAGGGGAGATCCTGCAGCTCATCGTAAATATAGGGCGCGGTTTTCCAGCTCATCCAGCGGTCAAGACCCAGCACGGTCAACAGCAGCAGGCCGAGCAGGACTAACAGGCTGTATAACACACGCTTTAACATGAACTTGACTCAATGGTGGACGAGGGAAGCTTCAGGCTACTTTACCCGCCGGGTAAGCGCAAGAAACCATCGTTTAATTGCGGGGATTTTCAGCAATATGGCAGATTACCGAATCCAGGCCGGAGAAGCCAAAGGCGCATCCGGCAATCTGCTCAGGCTATCAGGCTAATTAACCTAACAGCACGCGGTCGATATTCTGACAGCCCAACGCTTTCAGGGTCGCAACGGTCGCATCCCACTGGATAAGCGATGCATCGGCTTTCTCGGCCAACAGCGCGCGCTGGATATCCGGATAGTCGTAACCGTTAAGGCTCAGCAGGTTCAGCGCGCCCTGCAGCGGCGGTAGCGTCGGATTGAACGCCGCGTTTTCCGCGTAGCTGCCGCAGAAAATGGTGCCGTCTTTCAGCTCCAGCGCCACGCCGGAAGGGGAGTTGCTGTACGGCGCGTGGCAGCGGTTCGCCGCCTGAATAGCCGCCTGCGTGAGCGCATCGCCGCTGAGGGGGAAGCCGTGATCCTGCTCATCCATCAGCAGAGTTTTGATTTCCAGATCTTTCGGGCCAAAGGCGTCCGGCAGATAGTGCTGCAGGGAGTGCGCTTCGCGACCCGGCAGATGAATGCGCAGCGCCAGACCGCTATTCAGTTCATTCATAAACTGGCGGCAGTGGCCGCAAGGCGTGTAGTTGACGGTAATGGCGCGCAGGGATTTTTCGCCGCGTAGCCAGGCGTGGCTGATGGCGCTCTGTTCCGCGTGGACGGTCTGTTGCATGGTGGCGCCGAGGAATTCCATGTTGCCGCCGAAGTACCAGCGACCGCTCACGCCGCGGGCGATAGCGCCAACGTTAAAGTGAGAAAGATCGGCGCGGGCGCAGGCGGCGGCAAGCGGCAGTAGCGCAAAGGCCAGCGCGTCTTCATCCAAACCTGTTGCTTGTTGTAGCGTCGCCACCTGATCGGCTTCGAGCAGCGCCGGGAAGTGCGGGTCTGCGAGCATCGGGGCGATGGCCGCCTGCAGGTCTGCCGCCAGATTAGTCAAAGCAGCTTGAAAACGAGAGTGCATAGCGTTGCCTCATAACAATGTAATGGGAAGCTAGTGTAAGGGCCCGCACGGGACCTATATGTGACATAAGTCTCATTGTTTATGCAACGCTAATTTGTTGCATTTATAAGTGTGATGCAAATCACAATTATCCGACAACAGCGACGATCACCGGGAACAGAAAAGGCGCGACCAGCGAGGTAATAATTCCGCACAGTACCAGCGCTAGCGAGCTAAACGCCCCTTCCTGGTAGTCCAGTTCGGCGCAACGCGCGGTGCCGAGGGCGTGCGAGGCGGTACCCATCGACAGGCCGCGGGATGCTTTAGTATGAATACGCATGGCGTTAAGCAGCGTATGGCCGAACACCGCGCCGAGGATCCCAACGAAAATGACGCACACGGCGCTAATCGCTGGAATACCGCCAATACTGCCGCTGACCGCCATGGCAATTGGCGTGGTGACGGATTTTGGCATGATGGAAGCGGCTATTTGCGGGGTGGCGCCCATCAGCAGAGCGACGGTGGTACCGGTGATCATCGCCACGCAGCTACCGATAAAGCAGATGGTGATGATGGATTTCCAACGCGCGCGGATCTGGTGCAGTTGTTCATATAGCGGAAAGGCCAGCGCAACCACCGCCGGCTGCAGCAGATCGTTAAGGATTTTGCTGCCGGCAAAATAGCGTTCATAAGAAATACCGGTGACCAGCAGGAAAGGAATAATGACCACCATGGCGACCAGCAGCGGGTTGAGCAGCGGAAATTTAAACCGCGCCGCCAGCTTGCGGGCAAGGAAAAAGACAATCAGCGTTAACGGTAGCGACCACCACATTTCATAGATCATTTTTTACTTCCTTTTTGCCCGATGATTTTGCGTTCACCGTGGACCAGATGCGAGCTCCAGCTCACCACCAAAAAGACTAATAAAGTACTGACGGCGCAGGACACCGCCACCGGGCCCAGCTGCGCGCGCAGTAAATCCCAGTACTGCATTACGCCAACGCCGATAGGCACGAACAGCAGCGCCATGTAGCGGATCAGAATGTTGCAGCCGGGGTTGACCCACTGCGGCGGCATAATTTGCAGCGCCAGCAGCACGAACAAAATCAGCATGCCGATAATGCTGCCGGGGATCGTGATGGGCAGTAGCCCGGCGATAAAAATGCCTGCATACAAGCAGGCGTAAATCAGGACGAAAGCTCGCACGTACTGCCAGATAATATTCAGCGACTTACTCATGGTAATAACCCTTGATGAACTGCCATTCATCATACAATTAAACCCTGAAATGTGCTACCGATCACATCATGAATTCTAGGCATCGTCAGCATAGAAAATGGGAACAGCGGCCTTATTCTGCGAGGTAGTGCAGAAAACGAGTGAGCGCCAGCGATGGTACTTCGCTTTTGCGCCAGAACACCCCAACGCTACCTTTTTGTTCAATACGCGGCAAATTCAGAATCGTCAGCTGCCGATGTTCGGCGTAATGCTGCGCCAGCCGCAAAGAAAGAATAGAGATCATATCGCTGCTTTGCAGCAAATTGCTGGTGACATTCATCGAGGCTGACTCGATAGTATTCTCCGGCAGCATGACCCCGTTATCGACCAGCGCGTTATCAATGCTTTGGCGAATGGGCGTGCCGGTAGGCCAGACGATCCAGCGCCAGGTGGCGAGATCTGCCCAGCTCAGACGTGGCATGCTAGCCAGCGGATGGTCGGGACGGGCGACGAAGCACACCGGTTCGGTATAGAGCACACGATAGTTGAGCGGCAGTTCCAGCGCGCGGCCGCCAACACGTCCGACGACCACATCGACCACGCCGGAGAGCAGGTCGTGCAGCAGCGGGGTCATCACTTTTTCTTCGATATTCAGATGCAGGGTCGGCATCTCTTTAAGCAGGGCGAGGATCGCCTGCGCCACGCAGTCTGTCGCCACGGGAGAGCAGCCGATCATCAGGCTGCCGACCAGCCCGCCTTGCTTAAAGCGCTCGATCTCGTACTGCGAGCGCGACATATCGTTGATTAGCCGCTGGGCGTGCTGAAGCAGCAGTTTGCCGCCTTCCGAAGGGCGCAGGCCCTTACTGTGGCGCTCAAAGAGCGGCATGCCGACTTCTTCTTCAAATTGCGTCAGCCACTTAGAGAGCGCGGGCTGGGTAATATTCATCATTTTCGCGACCTGCGTGAGATTGCCTTGCTCACCCAGCGCCACCAGCATTTTCAAATGCTGCAGCTTCAACTTTTGCGTCCAGTTCGCCATCAGCCGATAACCTCCAGGTTATGTCTATGCCCGAAAAGCCATTGTACATTTCATCGCCATGGTTACAAAATCGCAACATAAAAGAAATAAATACAACATCTACCCTGACCTGCACTGAGGCATCATTATGGCTCAACGACGTGAACTACAGACGTTACTTAACGCAGCGCCGGTTGGCGCCCTGCAGTGGCGTGTGATTATCTGCTGTTTTCTGGTGGTGATGCTTGATGGATTTGACACCGCCGCCATTGGCTTTATCGCTCCCGATATCCGTGTTCACTGGCAATTGAGCGCCAGCGACCTCGCGCCGCTGTTTGGCGCCGGACTATTGGGATTGACCGCCGGGGCGCTGCTCTGCGGCCCGCTTTCCGACCGTTTCGGTCGTAAACGGGTGATTGAGTTTTGCGTGGCGCTGTTTGGCCTGTTTAGTCTGCTCTCCGCATTCTCGACGAATCTAGAGATGCTGGTTTTTCTGCGTTTCCTCACCGGTCTGGGATTAGGCGGGGCGATGCCCAACACCATCACTATGACTTCGGAATATCTGCCCGCCCGCCGCCGCGGCGCGTTAGTTACCCTGATGTTCTGCGGCTTCACGCTCGGTTCGGCGCTGGGCGGCGTGGTGAGCGCCCAACTGGTGGCGCATATCGGCTGGCACGGCATTCTGGCCTTAGGCGGGATCCTGCCGCTGCTGCTGGCCGTCGCGCTGCTGTGGGCGCTGCCGGAATCGCCGCGCTGGCAGGTTCGTCGCGGGCTGCCGCAGGCGACCATCGCCAGAACCGTCAGCGCTATCACCGGCGAGCGCTATCCCGAGACCCATTTCTGGCTCGACGAACCGGCAGCCGGGCCGAAAGGCAGCATTAGCCAGCTGTTTGCCGGCCGACAACTGGCGATCACCTTGATGCTCTGGGTGGTGTTCTTTATGAGCCTGCTGATTATCTATTTGCTCTCCAGCTGGATGCCGACGCTGCTTAACCATCGTGGTATCGATTTACAGCACGCTTCGTGGGTGACCGCCGCGTTTCAGGTGGGCGGCACGCTCGGCGCACTGTTGCTCGGCATCCTGATGGACCGTTTCAATCCCTTCTTTGTACTGGCGCTAAGTTATTGCCTGGGCGCGTTGTGCATCGTGATGATCGGTTTAAGCGAAAACGGATTGTGGCTGATGGCGCTGGCGATTTTCGGCACTGGAATTGGCGTGAGTGGTTCGCAGGTGGGTCTGAATGCGCTGACCGCCACCCTTTACCCAACCCAGAGCCGCGCGACCGGGGTCAGCTGGTCCAACGCCATCGGCCGCTGCGGCGCCATCGTTGGTTCGCTCTCCGGCGGCATGATGATGGCGATGAATCTCTCTTTCGACACGCTGTTTTACGTTATAGCGGTACCGGCGGCGATCGGCGCGGTGATGCTCATCATGCTGATGCTGGCGGTTCGCCGTCCTGGATCTGTACCCGACGCGCTGCCCTCTGCGGGTGTCGCGAATAAATAAGGAGAACAATAATGACCCTATCTACTCCGCAATCGAACCGCGAACGCCAGCAGTTCTACCAGCATATTGCCGGGCAGAATCTGACGCCGCTGTGGGAATCGTTGCACCATTTGGTGCCGCAAACGCCGAATGCCAACTGCGCCCCGGCGTACTGGAACTATCAGGAAATTCGCCCGCTGCTGCTGGAAAGCGGGCAGTTAATCGGCGCTAAAGAGGCGGTGCGTCGGGTACTGGTGCTGGAGAACCCGCAGCTGCGCGGCCAGTCGTCCATTACCGCGTCGCTGTATGCCGGCCTGCAGCTCATCATGCCGGGCGAGGTGGCGCCGAGCCACCGTCACAACCAGTCGGCGCTGCGCTTTATCGTGGAAGGCCACGGCGCGTTCACCGCCGTCGACGGCGAGCGCACGCCAATGCGCCCCGGCGATTTTATTCTGACTCCGCAGTGGCGCTGGCACGATCACGGCAATCCTGGCGATGAACCGGTGGTCTGGCTCGATGGTCTCGATTTACCGCTGGTCAACTATCTCGGCTGCGGATTTGCTGAAGATTATCCGCAGGAGCAGCAGCCGGTGACGCGTAAAGAGGGCGACTACCTGCCGCGCTATGCTGCCAATATGCTGCCGCTGCGCCATCAGGTGGGAAATTCCTCGCCGATTTTTAACTACCGCTACGACCGTAGCCGCGAGGCGCTGCACGACCTGACCCATCTTGGCGAGGCCGACGAATGGGACGGTTACAAGATGCGCTACGTCAACCCGGTCACCGGCGGCTATCCGATGCCCTCGATGGGCGCTTTCCTGCAACTGTTGCCTAAAGGGTTCCGGTCGCGGGTGGCGAAAACCACCGATAGCACCATCTACCACGTAGTAGAAGGTAGCGGCCAGGTGATGATTGGCGAACAAACCTTTGCATTCCAGGCGAAAGACATCTTCGTGGCGCCAACCTGGCACGGCGTATCGTTCAACGCCAGCGAAGAGTGCGTGCTATTTAGCTTCTCGGACCGTCCGGTACAGGAGGCCTTAGGCCTGTTCCGTGAAGCGCGTTATTAATAAGAAGGAAAACAATGATGACTCAATACGTTTTTGCACCCCAGGCGCCGATTAGCATCCCGGTTGTTGGCAGCGATGAGCAGTTCCCGGTACGCCGCGTTTACTGCGTTGGCCGTAACTATGCCGCCCACGCTCGTGAAATGGGCTTCGATCCGGATCGCGAACCACCTTTCTTCTTTTGTAAACCGGCGGATGCGGTTGTGCCGGTGGCGGCTGGCGAAACGCTGGATCTGCCGTATCCGGCGCAGACCGACAACTATCACTACGAGATTGAGCTGGTGGTCGCCATCGGCAAAGCGGGACGCGACATCCCGCTGGAGCAGGCGCAGGAATATATATGGGGCTATGCCACCGGACTCGATATGACCCGCCGCGACCGCCAGATGGAGATGCGCCAGATGGGGCGCCCGTGGGAGATAGGTAAAGCGTTCGATCTTTCCGCTCCTGTCGCGCCGCTGCATAAAGCCGCCGAGGCGCGCGAGGTCAATCAGGCCGGGATCTGGCTGCAGGTGAATGGTGAAGATCATCAGCGTAGCGATATACGCCACCTCATCTGGTCGGTAAATGAAACCATCAGCTATCTCTCTGGCTTTTTTGAACTACAGCCCGGCGATCTGATTTTCACCGGCACGCCGGAGGGCGTCGGCGCGGTGGTGAAGGGGGATGTGATTACCGGCAACGTAGACGGACTGACGCCTATCGCCGTGCGCGTGGTGTGAGGTGAACAATGAAGCTGTACAGTTTTTTTAATAGCTCTGCCTCATATCGGGTGCGCATCGCGCTGGCCCTCAAGGGCATCGATTATCAGAGCGTTGGGGTGAATATCCGCATCGGGGCGCAGAATGCGCTGGAGTACCGGCGGCTCAATCCGGTTGGGCTGGTACCGACGCTTATCACCGATGACGGTGAATCGCTGGGTCAGTCGCTGGCGATTGTTGACTGGCTTGACCGCCACTACCCACAAATGCCGCTGCTGCCGCAGGAGGATCCCGCGCGGATGCGGGTGCTGGAGATGGTCTACGCCATCGCCTGCGATATTCATCCGATTAATAACATGCGGGTCTTGCGCTACCTTAGCGATGAGTTGAAGGTCAGCGAAGCGGACAAAAAACGCTGGTACGCCCACTGGATCCAGCAGGGGCTGAGCGCGCTGGAGCAACTGCTGCGACAATCGAAATCCGGCGCTTTCTGCGTCGGCGATAGACCAACGCTCGCCGACTGTTGTCTGGTGCCGCAATGGGCCAACGCGCAGCGGATGGGGTGTGATTTGAGCCATTATCCGCGCTGCCAGGCGGTTTACGACGCCTGTACCCGGCTACCGGCCTTTATTGCCGCCGCGCCGGAAAATCAACAAGACAAAATTCCGGCCTAGGGAGGAGGGAAAATGGCGAAAGTGACGCGAGCAATTATCGTTGGCGGCGGCATTGGCGGCGCGGCGACGGCGCTCTCTCTGGCGCGCCAGGGGATCAAAGTGATGCTGCTGGAAAAGGCGCATGAAATCGGTGAAATCGGCGCCGGTATTCAGCTGGGGCCGAATGCGTTTTCAGCGCTGGATAGCCTCGGCGTCGGCGAAGTGGCGCGCCAGCGCGCGGTGTTTACTGACCATATCACGATGATGGATGCGGTGAATGGGGAAGAGGTAGTGCGTATCGAGACCGGGCAGGCCTTCCGTGACCATTTCGGCGGCCCGTATGCGGTGATCCATCGGGTGGACATTCACGCCACCGTCTGGGAAGCCGCGCTGACCCATCCCGGCGTGGAATACCGGACTTCAACTCAGGTGGTGGATATCCGCCAGACCGCCGATGACGTGACGGTCTTTGATGACAAAGGCAACAGCTGGACCGCCGATATTCTGCTGGGCTGCGACGGCGTGAAGTCAGTGGTGCGCCAGAGTCTGCTCGGCGATGCGCCGCGGGTCACCGGCCACGTGGTGTACCGCGCGGTGATCGAGGCCGCCGACATGCCGGAAGACCTGCGTATTAACGCGCCAGTACTGTGGGCCGGGCCGCATTGCCATCTGGTGCATTATCCGCTGCGCGGCGGCAAACAGTACAACCTGGTGGTCACCTTCCATAGCCGCGAAAGCGAAGAGTGGGGCGTGCGCGACGGTAGTAAAGAAGAGGTGCTCTCTTACTTTAAAGGGATTCATCCGCGCCCGCGGCAGATGCTCGACAAGCCGACTTCCTGGCGCCGCTGGTCCACCGCCGACCGCGAGCCGGTTGCAAAGTGGGGCAACGATCGCATTACCCTGGTCGGCGATGCCGCCCATCCGGTAGCGCAATATATGGCGCAGGGCGCCTGCATGGCGCTGGAGGATGCGGTAACGATAGGTAAAGCGCTGCAGCAGTGCGACGGCGACGCCGCTCACGCCTTCGCGCTATACGAGTCGGTGCGTATTCCGCGTACCGCGCGAATTGTCTGGTCAACCCGTGAAATGGGGCGGATTTATCACGCGGCGGGGGTCGAACGTCAGGTACGTAATCTTCTCTGGAAGGGTAAAGCGCAGGATGAATTTTACCGGGGTATCGAGTGGCTTTACGGCTGGAAAGAGGATAACTGCCTCGAACCACGCTAAGGTCTGGTATTGAGGTCTTTCAACCGACGCACAGAGGCGCTACCATAGCGCCTCTTTTTTTTCCGGGTAACGATATGCGTGTATTACTGGCGCCAATGGAAGGCGTGCTCGATTCGCTGGTGCGCGAGCTGCTGACCGAGGTTAACGATTACGATCTGTGCATCACCGAATTTCTGCGCGTGGTGGACCAACTGCTGCCGGTTAAATCGTTCTATAGACTGTGCCCGGAACTGCACCATCAAAGCCGTACTCCGTCCGGCACCCGCGTGCGCGTGCAATTGTTGGGGCAATACCCGCAATGGCTGGCGGAAAACGCCGCCCGCGCGGTGGAGCTTGGCTCTTGGGGCGTGGATTTAAACTGCGGCTGTCCATCGAAGCTGGTGAACGGCAGCGGCGGCGGCGCGACGTTACTGAAAGATCCCGAGCTTATCTATCGCGGGGCGAAAGCCATGCGCGAAGCGGTTCCCGATCACCTGCCGGTGACGGTGAAAGTTCGCCTCGGCTGGGACAGCGGCGAACGGCGCTTTGAAATCGCCGACGCGGTACAGCAGGCGGGCGCCAGCGAGCTGGTGGTGCATGGCCGCACGAAAGAGGATGGTTACAAAGCTGAACGCATCAACTGGCAGGCCATCGGCGAAATCCGCCAGCGCCTGGCCATCCCGGTGGTTGCCAACGGCGAAATCTGGGACTGGCAAAGCGCGCAGGAGTGCATGGCCGCTACCGGCTGTGATTCAGTGATGATTGGCCGCGGCGCGCTCAATGTGCCGAATCTCAGCCGGGTAATTAAATACAATGAACCGCGTATGCCGTGGCCGCAGGTGGTTGAGTTACTCAAAAAATATACTCAGCTGGAAAAGCAGGGGGATACCGGTTTATATCACGTGGCGCGCATTAAGCAGTGGCTGGGCTATTTACGCAAAGAATACACGGAAGCGCTTGGCCTCTTTAATGAAATTCGCACCTTGCAAACCTCAGCAGAGATAGCGAAAACGATTGCACGTTATTAGATAAGGCGGTGTTATTCCGTACGCACTTTATTAATTAGCACTTATTCCTGCACGATACGACGCGAGCTGTATCACGTTTTTATTCCCTCGCGCTTGAGTCGTCACAAGAAGTTGATACAGTGCAATAGTTGGATTGCTACTGCTTCGGCAGGCGAAACCTGATTACCTGGCATTTGTCGGGGGTCAGGTTTTTTTGTTTCTGGGGTTCATATGCTAATCGCCAAAGTACTTAATAATAACGTGGTGGTAGTGGTCAACGAGCAGCAGCGCGAACAGGTGGTGATGGGGCGAGGGCTGGCCTTTCAAAAGCGCGTGGGCGACTCGTTGGACGAAAGTAAAATTGAAAAAGTCTTCGCCTTACAAAGCGATGAACTGGTTGGCCGCTTAGGCGAATTACTCAGTCAGATACCGTTAGAAGTGATGACTACCTGCGATCGTATCATCGACCTGGCCCGCGGGCGGTTGGGAAAGTTACAGGAAAGTTTATATATCACCTTAACTGACCACTGTCACTTTGCCATCGAGCGGCAGAAAAACGGCGTCGCGATTCGCAACGTGCTGTTGTGGGAGATTAAACGGCTGTATCCGAAGGAGTTCGAACTGGGTCAGGAGGCGAGGGCCATTATCGCCCGCCGGCTGGGCGTCGAGCTTGCCGAGGATGAAGCCGGGTTTATCGCTTTGCATCTGGTGACGGCGCAGCTCAACAGCGAAATGCCGGAAGTGATGCACGTGACGCGGGTGATGCAGGAGATCCTGCAACTGGTGAAGTATCAGCTGCAGCTTAACTATGACGAAGAGTCGCTCAGCTACCAGCGCTTTGTGACCCACCTGAAGTTTTTTGCCCAGCGCATGTTAACGCGAACGGTAGTGCAGGATGACGACGTCACGCTGCACAGCGCGGTGAAAGATAACTACGCCAAAGCGTGGAAGTGCGCGGAAACGGTGGCGAAGCACTTGCAAAAGAATTATCAACGGGCGCTGACCACCGAAGAGATTATGTTTCTTGCCATTCATATTGAACGGGTAAGAAAAGAGGGGCGTTAATTCCCCCACAAAACTGGATTGTTACTGCATGATGCAGGCAAAACCTGAGCGCGACGCCAACCGGCGTGGTTCTCGGGTTTTTTTATTTTTACTACTCAGTCGCCGGTTGTCTGTGGGCAGCGGCAGTAAGGAAAAGAGCATGGAATATAAAGCACTCGCGCAGGATATTCTTCACCGCGTCGGCGGCAAAGAGAATATTGTGAGTCTGGTTCACTGCGCGACACGTCTGCGTTTCAAATTGAAGGATAATGCGAAGGCCGATGCCGAAGGGCTGAAGGCGAACCCCGGCGTGATCATGGTGGTAGAAAGCGGCGGCCAGTTTCAGGTGGTCATCGGTAACCATGTTCACGATGTCTGGCTGGCAGTGCGCCAGCAGGCGGGGTTAAGCGACGACAGCGAACCGGTAACACAGGAGAAAGCGGCAAAAAGCTCGGTATTAAGTCAACTCATCGACATCATCTCCGGCATCTTTACCCCTTTTATTGGCGTGATGGCGGCGACGGGGCTGCTGAAAGGTCTGCTGGCGCTGGCGCTAACCTGCGGATGGCTCACGCCGCAGCAGGGGACCTATAAAATCTGGTTTGCCGCCAGCGATGCGCTGTTCTTTTTCTTCCCGCTGTTTCTTGGCTACACCGCTGGCAAAAAGTTTGGCGGCAACCCGTTCATCTCAATGGTGATCGGCGGGGCATTAACCCACCCGCTGATGATTCAGGCCTTTGAAGCCAGTCAGACGGGGGCGCCAGTGGAGCACTTTCTCGGCATCCCGGTGACCTTTATTAATTACAGCTCGTCAGTGATCCCGATTATCCTCGCCTCGTGGGTCTGCTGCTGGCTGGAACGTAAGAGTAACGCGGTGCTGCCGTCCGCGATGAAGAACTTTTTTACTCCGGCAATCTGCCTGGCGGTGGTAGTGCCGCTGACCTTTCTGGTGATAGGCCCGCTGGCGACCTGGCTGAGCCACATGATTGCCAATGGCTATCAGGTTATCTACGTTTTTGCCCCATGGCTGGCAGGAGCAGTGCTGGGCGCGCTATGGCAGGTATGCGTTATTTTCGGCCTGCACTGGGGGCTGATACCGTTGATGATCAATAACATGACCGTGTTGGGGCATGATTCTATGCTGCCAATTATTCTGCCGGCGGTGATAGCCCAGGTGGGCGCCGTGCTGGGGATACTGCTGGCCACGCGCGATTCGCGTCAGCGGATGCTGGCCGGTTCCGCGTTTTCCGCCGGGCTGTTTGGCATCACGGAGCCTGCCATTTATGGCCTGACGCTGCCGTTACGTCGCCCGTTTATCTTCGGGTGTATCGCCGGCGCGATTGGCGGCGCGATCACCGCCTTCAGTAATAGCTACGCCTATTCCTTTGGGGTGCCGAACATTTTCTTTCCGGCGCAGATGATCCCGCCCGGCGGTATTGATTTTAGCGTGTGGGGCGGATTAATCGGCACCGGGGTGGCTTTCATTCTCGCCTGCGTATTGACCTTCTTTGCCGGCATGCCGCGCAGCCAGGCTGAACAGGCGATCGTCGTCGCGCCTGCGGCGGAAAACGATATTCTGGCGCCGATGTCCGGCAGCGTACTGGCCCTCGACCAGGTGCCGGATAGCACCTTCGCCAGCGGACTGCTGGGTAAAGGCGTGGCCATTATTCCAGCGGTGGGCAAGGTCATTGCCCCGTTTTCTGGCGAGGTCGCCTCGCTGTTTCAGACTAAACACGCCATCGGCCTGCTGAGCGACAGCGGCATTGAGCTACTGATCCATGTCGGCATTGATACCGTCAAACTCGACGGCGTACCGTTTACCGCCCATGTCAAAGAGGGGGATAAAGTTCAGGCCGGCGATTTGCTGCTGGAGTTCGACCGTCAGGCTATTCTGGACGCCGGTTACGACCTGGCGACCCCGATTATTATCAGCAACAGCGATGAATACCGTAGCGTTGAGATTGTATCCGCGAGCGTCGTGGATGCCGGCCAGCCGCTGTTGTCCGTCAGCCATTAATTACAGGAGAGAGCGATGAAAACATTCCCACAGGGCTTTTTATGGGGCGGCGCCACCGCGGCAAATCAGGTCGAAGGGGCGTATCTGGAAGATGGCAAAGGTTTATCCACCTCCGACGTACAGCCGCAGGGGGTATTCGGCGACGTCGTGGAGCGCGTCGCGGGCGATAGCAGTATTAAAGATGTGGCGATCGATTTTTACCATCGTTACCCGCAGGATATCGCGCTGTTCGCTGAGATGGGTTTCAACTGTCTGCGGGTCTCGATCGCCTGGACGCGTATCTTCCCGAACGGTGATGACGCCGAGCCGAACGAAGCCGGGCTGGCTTTCTACGACAAGCTGTTTGCCGAGATGGCCGCGCATAATATCACTCCGCTGGTGACGCTATCGCACTATGAGATGCCGTGGGCGCTGGTAAAAAACTATGGCGGCTGGGGCAGTCGCAAGGTGATTGGCTTTTTCGAACGCTACGCCAGGACGGTATTCAGCCGCTATAAAAATCAGGTCAAACTGTGGCTCACTTTTAACGAAATTAATATGTCGCTGCATGCGCCAATGACCGGCGTCGGTTTGCCGGCCGGTAGCAGTAAAGGCGAAGTCTATCAGGCTATCCACCACCAGTTGGTGGCCAGCGCGCTGGCGGTCAAAGCCTGTCATGAACTGGTACCGCAAGGGAAGATTGGCAATATGCTGCTCGGCGGGCTGATGTATCCGCTGAGCTGCAAGCCGGAAGATGTCTTTGAAACGCTGCAGCAAAACCGCAGCTGGCAGTTCTTCGGCGATGTGCAGTGCCGTGGCGCCTATCCGGGCTACATGCAGCGCTATTTCCGCGAAAACGATATTACGCTGACCATCACCGACGGTGACCGGGAAGCGCTGAAAGAGACCGTCGATTTTATCTCCTTTAGCTACTATATGACCGGCTGCGTCACCGCCGATGAAGCGCTGAACCAGCAGGCGCGCGGTAACATTCTCAGCATGGTGCCGAATCCGCATCTGGCAAGCTCGGAGTGGGGCTGGCAGATAGACCCGCTGGGGCTGCGTACCCTGTTAAACGTACTGTGGGACCGCTATCAGAAGCCGTTGTTTATCGTTGAAAATGGTCTGGGGGCGAAAGATAAAATCGAAGCCGACGGCAGCATCAACGATGACTATCGCATCAGCTATCTCAACGATCATCTGGTGCAGGCGCGCGAAGCCATTGCTGACGGCGTTGAACTGATGGGCTTTACCAGTTGGGGGCCAATCGATCTGGTTAGCGCGTCGAAGGCCGAGATGTCCAAGCGCTACGGTTTTATCTATGTCGATCGTGACGATCGCGGGCAGGGGACGCTTGAACGGCGTAAGAAGAAAAGCTTCGCCTGGTATCAGGCGGTGATTGCCAGTAACGGCGGTAGCCTGCAGGAATAAGCTGTTCAGCGGCCCGGTTGATCCGGGCCGCATGCCGTTTAAGCCGGTTTACCGGCGCGCAGTAAAAAGATCATCGGACGCTCTTTCTCTTCCTCCAGCGCCGGTTGGGCGGCGATTTGCTCGGCGCTCGGGCCCCACTCATCAAGCTGCTCCAGCATAAAACCGGCGGCGATGAGCGCGTTAATCCAGCTTGAGAGTTTGCGATGCTGTTTAATCACCCCCTCGGCAAACCAGTTGCTGATACGTTCGCCTTCCTGCTGATAGTGGCTGACCGGCCAGCGTTTCTGCCCCTGTTCATCTACCTGCCAGCCCTGCTGCAGCGGCGCGGTATAGATGGGATGTTCGGCGGAGAAGACCAGCTTACCGCCGGGAACCAGCGCCTGATAGAGCGTGGCGAACAGCGGGGCGACATCCGGCAGGTAATGCAGCGCCAGCGAACTGTAGACCAGATCGCAGCTCTCGGCGGGCAGCGTCAGGGTTTGCAGGTCGGCGCAGCGATATTGGATAGTTTCGCCGGTGGTCATCTCCCGCGCCCGCTCCAGCATCCGGCTGGAGAGATCAAAACCGATTATCTGTTTTGCTCCCTGTTGCTGCGCCCAGCGGCAAAACCAGCCGTATCCGCAGCCGAGATCGACTACTCGCAGGCCGTCTAACTGTGGCAGCAGGCGCTGAATTGCCGGCCACTCCGGCGCGCCGTCAAGCCCCTTCACCGAACGATCAAGGGTGGCGTAACCGGCAAAGAAACCGGGATCGTCATAAATGTTCTGACTCATTGCAACTCCAATAATAACTTTGTTTATTTTTAGCTGACTCATTGTCAATGCACACGCTTTACTTAACGAACGCCATTCAATTAATTTATGATGACCAACCTTTATAAGTAACCCGACCTGAAGAATGAACCTTACACTGAGCAAAAGCGTGCTGGCGGCACTGCCACTGGCCATCGCGCTGGCTGGCTGCGCGCCATCCCATGACATTGGCGGCCCTTTAAAGCAGCAAACCCCGGCATCTCATGTTTCTATGGATCTTCCCGCCGCCGTAAAAAATGGCTGGCCGCACACCGACTGGTGGAAAGACTACCACGATGCCCAGCTGGATAATCTGATTCAGCGCGCGTTAGCCAATGCCCCGGACATGCAAATTGCCGCGCAGCGCATCAAACTGGCCGAAGCGCAGGCGCGAATGTCGCAGGCGAATCTTGGTCCGGAGATGGATTTCTCCGCCGATATCGAACGGCAGAAAATGTCCGCGGAAGGCCTGATGGGACCGTTCGCTACTGATACCGACGGCAACACCGGGCCCTGGTACACCAATGGTACCTTTGGTCTGACTGCCGGTTGGGATCTGGATCTGTGGGGGAAAAACCGTGCGTTGGTGAAAGCGCGTATCGGCGAAGTGAAAGCCCAGGTCGCCGAGCAGGCGCAGACCCGCGAGCTGCTGGCCAGCAGCGTGGCGCGCCTGTACTGGCAGTGGCAGACCGAAGCAGCGGTGAAAACGGTGCTGCAGCAGGTCAAAAGCGAACAGAATAATATTGTTAGCGTCGATACCGCGCTCTATCAGCGTGGCATCACCAACTCCGCCGAAGGGGCGGAGAACGACATTAACGTCAGCAAAACCGATCAGCAGCTGGCCGACGTGGCGGGTAATATGAAAGAGATTGAAGCGCGGCTGATGGCGTTAACCAACAGCCAGAGCCAGTCGCTCAATCTGCGAGCGGCGCCGCTGCCCGCAGTCAGCGCGCAAATGCCGAGCGAACTGGGTTATGAACTGCTGGCCCGCCGTCCGGATCTGCAGGAAGCCCACTGGTATATTGAATCCTCGCTAAGCGAAGTTGATGCGGCGAAAGCGGCGTTTTATCCGGATATCAACCTGATGGCGTTCCTGCAACAGGATGCGCTGCATTTAAGCGATCTGTTCCGCCATTCGGCGCAGCAGATGGGCGTCACCGCCGGGCTGACGCTGCCTATCTTTGATAGCGGCAGGCTGAATGCCAATCTCGACATCGCCAGCGCGCAGAACGGCCTGTCGATCGCTAAATACAACAAAGCCGTGGTCGATGCGGTGAACCAGGTAGCGAAAACCGCAAGCCAGGTAGAGACGCTGATGGAGAAAAACCAGCAGCAGCAGCAGGTGGAGAAAGACGCGCAGCGGGTGGTCAATCTCGCCCAGGCGCGGATGAATGCGGGAATCTTATCCGGTTCCCGCGTGAGCATGGCGAAGCTGCCTGCGCTACAGGAGCGAATCACCGCACTGCGTCTGCACGGCCAATGGCTGGATGCCAGCATTCAGCTGACTTCCGCACTGGGCGGCGGTTATCACCAGACGACAAAATAACGGCATCAATAGCGGCGCGCGGCGCCGCTATTGATTATCATCCTCTGTATCTTCCTCTTTTCTTTTCGCTTCCCGGCGTTTCAGCCACAGATGAACCCCGACCACCAGCGCCACTACGAGGATCAGCCAGATCCAGTGTTTAACGTGCTGATCGAGATGGTGCAGCCACGGGCCGATCGCTTCGCCGCCAAGATAGCCAAGGGTAGTAAAAATCAGCGCCCAAACGATGGCGCCAAAAATATTCAGCGGTAGAAATATTTTTGGCGGCAAGCGGCTGGCGCCGATCAAGACCGGGCCGATAACCCGAAAGCCGTACATAAAGCGGGTGCCGATAACGAACAGATAGGGATGGCGCTGAATCAGGCGCTGCGCTTTACGGATGCGCGCCTTTTGCCGCGAGAAGCGGCGCAGTAGCTTACCGCCGAACTGACGTCCAAGGAAATACAACAGCTGATCGCCGATCATGCCGCCTAAGGCCACGGCGATGACCACCAAAGGAAACTTCAATAGACCCTGATGTGCCGCCACGCCGCCAAGGATGGTGATGGTTTCACCTTCTGCGATGCTGCCAATAACCAGCGCCGCGTAGCCGTATTGGGAAATCAGGTGATTGATATCCATATAAACATAAACTCCTACTCTTACCAGTCCCTTAATCATACACCCTGATGATTAAAACGCGCTGAAGCGGATTTTTATCGCTGTACACAAAATAATCTACAGAGTGAATTATACTTGGATCAGTGCTGTACGAAGCCGTGACAAGGGGGACGCTATGAACCATGTCTGGGGACTCTTCGCTCATCCTAATCAAGAGATGAGCGTGATCAAGAGTGAAAATGAGACCGTTTCGCACCACTACACGCATCATGTGCTGGTGATGGCGGCGGTTCCGGTTATCTGCGCCTTTATCGGTACGACGCAGCTCGGCTGGAACTTCGGCGACGGTACGGTGATTAAGCTCTCGCTGATGACCGGGTTGGTATTAGCGGTACTGTTTTACGCCGTGATGTTAGCGGGGGTGGCGGTGATGGGGCGGGTGATCTGGTGGATGGCCAGAAGCTATCCGCAGCAGCCGTCGCTGAAACGCTGTATGGTCTTTGCCGGCTACGTCGCGACGCCGCTATTTTTAAGCGGGATCGTGGCGCTCTATCCGCTGGTATGGCTGTGCGCGCTGATAGGCACCATCGCGCTGTTTTACACCGGTTATCTGTTGTATCTGGGTATTCCGACCTTCCTGAGTATTAATAAGGAAGAGGGGCTCAGCTTCGCCAGCTCAACCCTGGCTATCGGGGTGCTGGTGCTGGAAGTGCTGCTGGCGATCACCGTCGTGCTGTGGGGCTACGGGTACCGACTCTTCTAATCAAATGCATTGCCGGCAGAAATGAATAATTATGTCGGCAATGCAGCATTTACTCACGATTCTTATTGGCCTCAGGGCGTTATGACGCGGTATGATGGCGTTTGCCAGCGGCGTAGCTCACTTTACGCCGCGGCGTACGTTCTATAACGTGCAAAAATACTTTTCAGAATGCCCATGATGCCGAATTTTCGAATTTCTTTGCTCAGCCTGACTTTGCTGCTGGCTGTGCCTTTTGCGCCCCAGGCGATAGCAAAAACCACTGCGGTAACCGCCGCTTCACAGCCGGACATCGCTTCCGGTAGCGCGATGATCGTCGATCTGGCGACCAAGAAAATCATTTACGCCAGCCAGCCCGATTTGGTGCGCCCGATGGCGTCTATTACCAAAGTGATGACCGCTATGGTAGTGCTGGATGCGCATTTACCGCTGGACGAAATGCTGACCGTTGATATCAGCCAGACGCCGGAGATGAAAGGTATCTATTCCCGCGTACGACTTAACAGCCAAATCAGCCGCCGCAATATGCTGCTGCTGGCGCTGATGTCTTCGGAAAACCGTGCCGCCGCCAGCCTGGCACACCACTATCCTGGCGGTTATAACGCTTTTATCCGCGCGATGAACGCCAAAGCGCAGGCGCTGGGTATGACCCATACACGCTATGTTGAGCCGACCGGCCTGTCGGTGCATAACGTCTCCACGGCGCGCGATCTGACTAAGCTGCTGATCGCCAGCGAACAATATCCGCTGATCGGCCAGCTAAGCACCACCAAAGAAGATACCGCCACCTTTGCGCATCCGGCGTATACCTTGCCGTTCCGCAATACCAACCATCTGGTGTATCGCGATAACTGGAATATTCAGTTGACCAAAACCGGCTTTACCAACGCCGCCGGCCACTGCCTGATTATGCGCACGGTGATTAATCAACGCCCGGTGGCGCTGGTGGTAATGGACGCGTTTGGCAAATATACCCACTTTGCCGACGCCAGCCGTTTACGGACCTGGATTGAAACCGGCAAGGTGATGCCGGTTCCGGCATCCGCATTGAGTTATAAAAAGCAGCGTGAAGCGCAGATGGCGGAAGCGATGCTGAAAGGCGGCACGCAGACCGCGCAGAACGATTAATTTGTCCTTCCCCCGGATTGCGCCGCAATCCGGGAATTTTGATATCACTCCGGTAACGTCCAGTCGCCGTCGCCAAGCTGGCGCTGCATGATTAGGGTATCGCGCCAGTCGCCCATCTTATAGCCGACGCTGCGCAGCTGTCCGGCAACGGTAAAGCCAAATTTCTTATGGATGGCAATCGAGCCGGCGTTGTTATGTCCGTCGCCGATAATCGCCAGCATCTGCCGCCACGGCCCCTGTTCACATTGCGCGATGAGGCGTGTCAGCAGCGCGCTGCCGATGCCGCGCCCGCCCATGCCGGACTCAACGTATATGGACTCTTCCAGCGTATAGCGATAGGCCGGGCGAGGGCGGTAAAAGGTGGCGTAGCAGTAGCCGACAATGGTGCCGCGCCACAGCGCGACCAGCCACGGAAGCCCGTTATCGCGCACGGTTTTGATTCGCTTGCGCATTTCGTCGACGGTAGGCGGGATCTCTTCAAACGAGGCGCGGCCATTAAGCACGTGCCAGACGTACAGCGCGGCAATCGCATGCGCGTCATCAGGCAACGCTTCGCGGATCTCTAAGTCGGCGTCTTGTAACTTATCCTTGGCGGACATGGGGGCTCCTCAAGCTAATTGGCCGGAGAGTCTTTTTCTCCGGCATGCAGCGTAATACAGAAGCCCCGCGGCTGAACAGTCCTGGTTAACGATTATTGTGCTTCCGTCGGCTTCTGCACCTCGCCCCAGTATTTTTGTTTGCTGGTTTTGCCGATCCCCGGATTCATGCTGTTGGTGGGATCGTTCTGGCGATAGAAGCGTTTTAAACTCTCCGCCGCTTCATACAGATGCCCGACGTTGTGCTCCGCCGGGTACTGCGCGCCGCGCGCTTTCAACAGATCCAGCATTTTTTCCTTCAGTTCGTGCGCGTCGACCCCTTTCTTCACGATGTAATCCTGGTGGAAGACGTGGCACATAAAGTGGCCATAGTAGAGCTTGTAGACCAACTGGCTGTCGATTTCCGCCGGCAGATGTTCGAACCATTCGGTGTCATTGCGGCGCAGGGCGATGTCCAGCGCCAGAATATCTTCCACTTCGTCGGCATGTACCGCCTGATAGCGGATCGCCGCGCCGGCAGCGGCGAAGCGGTGCAGGAATGCCTTGCTGCCTTCTTCCGCGGTACAGACAAAGAAATCGCCTTCGGCCTGCTGGAAATACTCCGTAAGCCACTTTTGCGCTTCTTCGATGCCGTCGCCGGCCATCTTCAGCAGCAGATGATGTTCGTACTTATCACGCCAGGTTTTCATACGCTCCGGCAGGTGCGCCGGGAAGGCGTGACCGAGCTTCTGCATAAAGCGGTCGGTGAAGTGCGGCTTGAACAGGGAGACTTTTTCCAGCATCGCGTCGGTGCGCCCCTTCATGGTGAAGAAGAACGGCATTTTGTCGGTGCCGAGCTTATCGATCATCAGGAAGGTGTCTTTGCCATATTTTTCGGCGATATCGTAAATATCGCGGTGCATATATTCACCGGCTACCGGCAGATTATTGAATTCAGCGAGGATGTGGCGGCGGATTTCGGTGAGCACTTCCGGCTGATTGGTGCCGATATAGAACACCTGCTGGCGCTTTTCCGCCGGAAAAGTATCGAGACGGACGGCGAAGACCGCCAGCTTGCCGGCGCAGCCGGAGGATTCGAACAGGCGGTCCGGGTCGGCGTTATAGCGAGCCGGGGTATCGGCGTTGACGTCGCGCACGCGGGTGACGTAATCGTGATCGTGGGCGTGGCGGCCATCGTGCTGCACGTCGGCATCGTTGATACGGTCATCGTCGAGGCGGCTCAGGATTTGCTCCGGCGTTGAGCCAAGATCGATTCCCAGATGGTTGACTAATTTCAGTTTGCCGTCGGCGTCAATCTGCGCGAACAGCGACATTTCGGTATAGGCCGGTCCGCGTTGCACCAGCGATCCGCCGGAGTTGTTACAGATACCGCCGATGACGGATGCGCCGATGCAGGAAGAGCCGATCACCGAGTGCGGTTCGCGGCCCAGCGGTTTTAGCGCTTTTTCCAGTGAATAGAGGGTGGTGCCAGGGTAGGCCAGCACCTGCTCACCCTTATCCAGCAGGTGCAGCTTATCCAGACGCAGCGTGCTGATAATGACGATTTCGCGATCGTAATCATTGCCGCTTGGGGTGGAGCCTTCGGTGAGGCCGGTATTCGCCGCCTGCATCAGGATAATTTTGTCAGCCTGGACGCAGGCGCTGAGAACTCGCCATAATTCAAGCAGGGTACCGGGGAACACCACCGCCAGCGCATCGCCGTGGCCGGAGCGGAAACCTTTCCGGTAACGCTGGGTTTTCGCCGGATCGGTTAACAGATGCGAGGAGCCAACCAGCCGCGCCAGTTCCGCCAAAAAGGGAGGGTTATTTATTGTTGTTGCAGATGACATGATTCACTCCTTGTGGGCACAGAAAAGCTATATCGCTGTTAGCATACCGCTTTGTATGACAATTTGGTGTATGAATGTTTCTATAAATCAGATAAGAACCTTAGCATTCTACGGGCGCGTTGTTTATATATATGGCAAACTGCGGTTTTTGCTGCGTTTTCGCTGGGCTATTAGCACCGAATCAAAGAGGGATACATAATAATGAAATGGTTGTGTACTGTTGGCGTCGCCGTGAGCCTGGCGCTGCAACCCGCGCTGGCGGATGAACTGTTTAGTAACCATCCGCTGACGCCTGAGGCGCGAGATGCGTTTGTTAGCGAACTGCTGAAAAAAATGACGGTCGATGAAAAAATCGGTCAGCTGCGCCTAATCAGCGTCGGTCCGGATAACCCGAAAGAGGCGATCCGGGAAATGATCAAAGACGGTCAGGTAGGGGCGATTTTTAATACCGTGACCCGGCCTGATATCCGCGTGATGCAGGATCAGGTGATGCAGCTAAGCCGCCTGAAGATCCCGCTGTTTTTCGCCTACGATGTGCTGCACGGCCAGCGTACCGTCTTCCCGATAAGCCTCGGCCTGGCCTCCTCTTTTAATCTCGACGCGGTGAATACCGTCGGACGTATCTCGGCCTATGAAGCGGCTGACGATGGTCTCAATATGACCTGGGCGCCGATGGTCGACGTCTCTCGCGACCCGCGCTGGGGCCGCGCCTCCGAAGGTTTTGGCGAGGATACTTACCTGACCACCGTGATGGGTAAAGCGATGGTGGAGTCGATGCAGGGTAAGAGCCCGGCAGACCGCTATTCGGTGATGACCAGCGTTAAACACTTCGCCGCCTACGGCGCGGTTGAAGGCGGCAAAGAGTACAACACCGTCGATATGAGCCCGCAGCGCCTGTTCAACGACTACATGCCGCCGTATAAAGCCGGTCTCGATGCCGGCAGCGGCGCGGTGATGGTGGCGCTAAACTCGCTCAACGGTACCCCGGCCACTTCCGATTCCTGGCTGCTGAAAGACGTCCTGCGCGACCAGTGGGGCTTCAAAGGCATCACCGTTTCCGACCATGGCGCCATCAAAGAGCTGATTAAACACGGTGTCGCCTCCGACCCGGAAGACGCGGTGCGCGTCGCGCTGAAGTCCGGTATCAACATGAGCATGAGCGATGAGTACTACAGCAAATATCTGCCGGGGCTGGTGAAATCCGGCAAGGTGACGATGGCTGAACTGGATGACGCTACCCGCCACGTGCTCAACGTCAAGTATGATATGGGGCTGTTCAACGATCCGTACAGCCATCTGGGGCCGAAAGCATCCGACCCGCAGGACACCAACGCCGAAAGCCGTCTGCATCGTAAAGAGGCGCGTGAAGTGGCGCGAGAAAGCCTGGTGCTGCTGAAAAATCGTCTCGATACGCTGCCGCTGAAAAAATCCGGCACGATCGCCGTAGTAGGCGCGCTGGCGGATAGCAAGCGCGACATGATGGGCAGCTGGTCGGCGGCGGGCGTGGCCGATCAGTCGGTCACCGTGCTGACTGGCATTAAAGAAGCGCTGGGCGATAAAGGCAAAGTGATTTATGCCAAAGGCGCTAACGTTACCGACGATAAAGGCATTGTCGATTTCCTTAACCTGTATGAGAAAGCGGTGCAGGTCGATCCGCGCTCGCCGCAGGAGATGATCGATGAAGCCGTGGCGGCGGCGAAACAGTCCGACGTGGTTGTTGCGGTAGTGGGCGAAGCACAGGGCATGGCGCATGAGGCTTCCAGCCGGACCGATATCACCCTGCCGCAAAGCCAACGCGACCTGATTAGCGCACTGAAAGCGACCGGTAAGCCGCTGGTGCTGGTGCTGATGAACGGGCGTCCGCTGGCGCTGGTGAAAGAGGATCAGCAGGCGGATGCGCTGCTGGAGACCTGGTTTGCCGGTACTGAAGGCGGCCATGCCATCGCCGATGTGCTGTTTGGCGATTACAACCCTTCCGGTAAGCTGCCGATGTCCTTCCCGCGTTCGGTGGGGCAGATCCCGACCTACTACAGCCATCTGAATACCGGCCGTCCGTATAATCCGGAAAAGCCCAATAAATACACCTCGCGTTATTTTGATCAAGCGAATGGCCCGCTGTATCCATTTGGTTATGGCCTGAGCTACACCACCTTCAGCGTTTCGGATGTTAAAATGTCGGCGCCAACGATGCCGCGCGACGGCAGCGTGACCGCCAGCGTGCAGGTGACCAACACCGGCAAGCGCGAAGGGGCGACGGTGATCCAGCTTTATTTGCAGGACGTGACCGCGTCGATGAGCCGCCCGGTGAAAATGCTGCGCGGCTTTAAGAAGGTGAATCTTAAGCCGGGTGAGACGCAAACCGTCAGCTTCCCGATTGATGTTGAAGCGCTGAAATTCTGGAACCAGCAGATGAAATACGTTGCTGAACCGGGCAAATTCAACGTCTTTATTGGGGTGGATTCCGCCCGCGTTAAGCAGAGCGAATTTGAGTTGCTGTAATCGATAGCCCTGTGAAAGGGGATAAACCGGGTATTACTCCTGAAAGGCCGATTAATCGGCCTTTTTTTTTCGTTCGCCGGCCAAATGGACTACGCTTTTCTCTTAAGCTTCTGTAAACGGAGCGCAAAAGAAGAGAAGGAAGCAGGATGATGGCAACGAAATGGTCAGGCGCGTTGGCGCTAGTGGCGCTGGTCAGCCTGCCGCTGCAGGCGGCGGAACCGGTGAAAGTGGGTTCGAAAATCGATACGGAAGGGGCGCTGCTCGGCAATATCATTTTGCAGGTACTGGAAAGCCACGGCGTGAAAACGGTCAATAAAGTCCAGCTTGGCACCACGCCGGTGGTTCGCGGAGCGATTACCGCCGGTGAGCTGGATATCTATCCGGAATACACCGGCAACGGGGCTTTCTTCTTTAAAGATGAAAATGACCCGGCGTGGAAAAACGCCAAACAGGGCTATGAAAAAGTTAAAAAGCTGGACGCGGAAAAAAACAAGCTGGTCTGGCTGACCCCGGCTCCCGCCAATAATACCTGGACTATCGCGGTGCGACAGGAAGTGGCGGAGCAAAATCATCTTGCTTCATTGGCCGATCTTAGCGCCTATCTACAGAAGGGCGGCGATTTTAAACTGGCGGCTTCCGCGGAGTTTATCGAGCGCGCCGATGCTCTCCCGGCGTTCGAAAAAGCCTATGGCTTTAAGCTCAATCAGAATCAGCTGTTGTCGC
Organism: Klebsiella sp. CN_Kp088; assembly: GCF_040064335.1. Classification (NCBI taxonomy): domain Bacteria; kingdom Pseudomonadati; phylum Pseudomonadota; class Gammaproteobacteria; order Enterobacterales; family Enterobacteriaceae; genus Klebsiella; species Klebsiella sp. CN_Kp088. The sequence continues at coordinate 212,955 of NZ_JBEAIQ010000023.1, forward strand.
TGGCGGGCGGCGATACCGCGGTGACCATTAAAGCGGCGGCGCAGCAAACCTCCGGCGTAAACGCGGCGATGGCCTATGGCACCGATGGCCCGGTAGCGGCTTTGGGGCTGCAAACCCTGAGCGATCCAAAAGGCGTACAGCCTATTTACGCCCCGACGCCGGTTGTGCGTGAAGCGGTGCTGAAGGCGTATCCGCAGATGGCGCAGTGGCTGGAACCGGTGTTTGCCAGCCTCGATGAAAAAACGTTGCAGAAATTAAACGCCAGCATTGCCGTTGAAGGGCGAGACGCGAAGAGCGTAGCCGCCGATTACCTGCAACAAAAAGGGCTGCTGAAGTAAATACGAGTGACTATTCGTTGTTATAACCGCGTGGCGCTGCTGCTCACGCTACTGCTGTTGGCCGTGACGGCGCTGCCATTCGTCACTTATGCCCCTAATCGTCTGCTTTCCGGTGAAGCGCGCTGGCTATGGACGCAGATGCCGTGGCTGGCGGCGGTGCAGCTGGCAGGCGCGTTGCTGTTGTTGTTATTGTGCTGGATCCCAGGCCGTCTGGCGCTGCTCGGTAGCCTGCTTATTGCCGATTTGCTCCTGCCATTACTAATGTGGGGCGCCGGAGACATCGCGCTACAGCTGGTGCAACAGGGCTCCCCGCTGGCGCGTACCTCTCCCGGAAGCGGATTATGGCTTTCGCTGGCGCTATGTCTGCTACTCGCCAGCGATACTATCCGCCGCCTGACTCCGCATGCTTTATGGCGTTGGCTGCTGAATGCGCAGCTTTGGCTGCTACCGTGCCTGCTGCTGTGGCATGGGTCGCTCGATCAACTCTCATTGCTGAAAGAATATGCTAACCGTGAGGATGTCTTTAATGACGCGCTGCGTCAGCACCTGTGGTTGTTGTTCGGGACGTTGCTGCCCGGATTATTATTGGGTCTATCGATAGGCTTCGCCCTCTGGCGGCGACCGCACTGGCAGGCGCCGGTATTCACCTTCCTTAATGTGATTCAAACTATTCCTTCGGTGGCGCTCTTCGGTTTGTTGATCGCGCCGTTGGCCGGGTTGACGCGCCATTTTCCGCTACTGGGCAAAATTGGCATTTCCGGAACCGGCCTGGCTCCGGCGCTAATCGCACTGGTGCTGTATGCGTTATTGCCGCTGGTACGCGGGGTGGTGACCGGGCTGCAACAGGTACCACGCGAGGCGCTGGAAAGCGCAACCGCAATGGGAATGAACGGCTCCCAGCGTTTTCGCCAGGTTCAGTTACCGTTGGCGCTGCCGGTCCTGTTGCGCAGCCTGCGGGTGGTCAGCGTACAGACTGTCGGTATGGCGGTGGTAGCGGCGTTGATAGGCGCGGGCGGCTTCGGCGCTTTGGTGTTTCAGGGGCTCCTCAGCAGCGCGCTGGATTTGGTGCTGCTGGGCGTCATTCCGACGATTGCGTTGGCGGTAGTTGTGGATGCCGTGTTTGCACTGTGGAGCGCGTTACTAAAAGGAGAAACGCATGATTGAGTTCGACGGGGTGAATAAAGCCTTTGCCGGGCAACCCGCGGTGAAAGATCTCAACCTGCATCTGCGCGAGGGGGCGTTTTCGGTGCTGATTGGTACTTCCGGCTCCGGAAAATCAACCACCCTGAAGATGATTAACCAACTGGTGGAACAGGATAGCGGAGTGATACGCTTCGCCGGCGAGGATATCCGTCGACAGCCATTGCTGGCGCTGCGCCGCCGTATGGGGTACGCCATTCAGTCAATTGGCCTGTTTCCACACTGGACGGTGGCGCAAAATATCGCCACCGTGCCGCAGTTGCAAAAGTGGCCGCGCGCAAAAATTACCGAGCGGGTTGATGAATTGATGGCGTTATTAGGCCTGGAGCCTCTACTACGCGATCGCTACCCGCATCAGCTTTCCGGGGGCCAGCAGCAGCGCGTCGGCGTGGCGCGGGCGCTGGCGGCCAACCCGGAGGTGCTGTTAATGGATGAGCCGTTCGGCGCGCTGGATCCGGTGACCCGCGAAGCGCTGCAGCAGGAGATGCTGCGCATTCATCGTCTGTTTGGGCGCACGATTGTGCTCGTCACCCATGATATCGATGAAGCGCTACGCCTGGCGGATCATCTGGTGCTGATGGACGGCGGCGAAGTGGTGCAGCAGGGAGAGCCGTTACAGATGTTGCTGGAGCCAAAGAACGCCTTTGTCGAAACCTTCTTTGGCCGCAGTGAACTAGGGGTGCGGCTGCTCTCGCTACGCGGCGTCGGGGATTATTTACGCCGGGATGAGCGGCTGGCGGGCGATGCGCTAAACGTCTCAATGACGTTGCGCGAGGCGTTGTCGCAGTTTGTCGCTCACCGTCGCGACGTTTTGCCGGTGGTTGATGAACAGGGCGAAGCGTGCGGTACGTTGCACTTTGCTGATTTGTTACGTGATGGAGGTGGGGCGTGAAGGCGCTTCGCGATCCGCTGCTGTGGTTGGTGGCGCTGTTTATCGCGCTGCTGCTGGTGTTGCCCCATAGCGCGCCGCTGTTTAGCTGGCTATTTCCGGAACTGCCGCGCCCGGTTTATCAGCAGGAGAGTTTTCTGGCGCTGACGCTGGCCCACTTTTGGCTGGTGGCGTTATCAAGCCTTGTCGCAACGGTTATCGGTATCGGGGCCGGGGTTATCGTCACCCGGCCCGCCGGACGAGAGTTTCGTCCACTGGTGGAGACCATTGCTGCCATGGGACAGACATTTCCGCCGGTGGCGGTACTGGCGATTGCGGTACCGGTGATGGGCTTCGGCTGGCAACCGGCGCTTATCGCGCTGGCGCTGTACGGAATATTGCCCGTGCTGCAGGGGACGTTGGCTGGATTAAGTTCGATATCGCCTGGGGTATTGAACATTGCCGAGGGGATGGGGATGAGCGGCTGGCAGCGGTTGTGCAAAGTGGAGCTGCCGCTGGCGGCCCCGGTCATGCTGGCCGGGATCCGCACTTCGGCCATCGTCAATATTGGTACGGCAACCATTGCCTCAACGGTGGGCGCCAACACGCTCGGCACGCCAATTATTATCGGCCTCAGCGGCTTTAATACCGCTTACGTGCTGCAGGGGGCGCTGCTGGTAGCGCTGGCGGCGATCATCATCGATCGCTTTTTCGAACGGCTAAACCAGTGGGTCAGCCGACACCACCGCGAACAATAAACGAGTAACCCGCTAGCATCACGCCGCCGATCCCGCCGATGGCCATGCATAAGAAGAGGGTAATGACCGCGATTTTCGCAGGCTTCATGATAGGCTCCTTTTGTTAACGGAGGGATTATACGGTGAAGCGCTGGTGTTAACGAAACATTAATTGCTATTTAGCCAGATCAGGTTTTCCCGCTGTTCCCAATCGCGAAGCTGTGCTGCCTGTGGACTACCTGGCGGTGTGGGGCACCACACCAGTAGGGTGCTGTCAGGAAACAGTTGCGGACGGATCTGGTTCAGGGAATGTGCGACAACGTCGACCCGCCAACCTTGCTCGCAGGCTTTCCAGCCCTCCAGCCACAGTCGGGTGGTGTCATCGGTATTCCAGCCAACCACCACTGCGTGATGGCCGGGGCGTTTCCAGGCATGGGCGAGACATTGGGCGATATGATTGATCAAGATGCCGTCGAGCAGGCTGCGCAGCGCCAGTAGCGTTGGCTGCGGGCTTAACAGGCGGTGGCGGAGCGGATTAATCAGGTAATGGACTAGCGTTTGCGCGGAATAGCTGTGGCTGCGCTCTTTTAGCCATAGGCGCAAGCGTTGGTAATGACCTTCCTGTAGAAAACCGAGCAATATCTCCTGCTGTTCGCGCCAGCCGTCTTCAGCATCCTCTTCGCGGTCAGGTAGCAGGTTTTTTACCTTGCTGACCTGTACGCCGGCATCAATCCAGCGCTTAATTTCGCGAATACGCTCAATTTCATTGTCATTGAATAATCGATGACCGCCATCGGTGCGCTGCGGTTTAATAAGTTCATAACGTCGCTGCCAGGCTCGCAGCGTCACGGGATTGATATCACAAAGCTGAGCCACTTCGCCTATCGTATACAGCGCCATTTTCCCCTCCCGCCGTGTTCTCCTGATTTAACTGTAGAAGGGGTTTATCAATTGTTCATTTTTTGTTCTTTTTGGCCGCGACGAGACGGTGAGAAGTGTGATCGTCGCCGTGATTTAGCATTTTCTTGTATCGCTTCAAAGAAAGTTATCGGCGGTCAGTGTATGTTACGCGCTTTCAAAGGTTGTGTGGTTTGCGGGTATGTACGAGTTCGATCTGGTATTGCTGCTGCTCCAGCAGATGTGCGTGTTTCTGGTCATCGCCTGGCTGATGAGTAAAACGCGGCTGTTCATTCCCCTGATGCAGGTCACCGTGCGTTTGCCGCATAAGTTGCTGTGCTATGTCACCTTCTCGATTTTTTGCATTATGGGGACCTATTTCGGTCTGCATATCGAAGATTCTATTGCAAATACCCGCGCTATTGGCGCAGTGATGGGCGGCCTGCTCGGCGGCCCGGTGGTCGGCGGCCTGGTGGGGCTGACCGGGGGCCTGCATCGCTATTCGCTGGGCGGTATGACGGCGTTAAGCTGTATGGTGTCGACCATTGTCGAAGGTCTGCTCGGTGGCCTGGTGCACAGCATCTTAATTAGGCGCGGTCGCCCGGATAAAGTGTTCAGCCCGCTTACCGCCGGGGCGATTACCTTTTTCGCTGAACTGGTACAGATGCTGATAATCCTGCTCATTGCGCGACCCTTTCAGGATGCGCTGCACCTGGTACAGAGTATCGCCGCGCCGATGATGGTCACTAACACCGTCGGCGCCGCGCTGTTTATGCGTATTCTGCTGGATAAGCGGGCGATGTTTGAAAAATACACCTCGGCTTTTTCCGCCACCGCGCTGAAAGTGGCGGCCTCTACCGAGGGGATCCTGCGTCAGGGATTCAACGAAGAGAATAGTATGAAGGTGGCTCAGGTGCTGATTCAGGAACTGGATATCGGCGCTGTAGCCATTACCGACCGCGAGCGGCTGCTGGCGTTTACCGGCATCGGCGATGACCACCATCTACCAGGTAAGCCGATCTCATCATCCTATACGCAAAGGGCGATTGATACCGGCGAAGTGGTTTATGCCGACGGCAACGAGGTGCCGTACCGCTGTTCAATTCACCCTGGATGCAAACTGGGCTCGACGCTGGTCATTCCGCTGCGCGGTGAGAATCAACGGGTTATTGGCACCATTAAGCTATATGAAGCGAAAAACCGCTTGTTCAGCTCAATTAACCGTACGCTGGGGGAGGGGATCGCCCAGCTACTGTCGGCGCAGATCCTTGCCGGTCAGTATGAACGGCAGAAGGCGTTGCTGACCCAGTCGGAAATTAAGCTGCTACATGCTCAGGTCAACCCGCACTTTTTGTTCAATGCCCTGAACACGCTGAAGGCAGTGATTCGCCGCGATAGCGATCAGGCCGGACAATTGGTGCAGTATCTATCAACCTTCTTTCGCAAAAATCTGAAGCGACCAACGGAGATCGTCACCCTGGCGGACGAAATTGAACATGTGAATGCCTATCTGCAAATTGAGAAGGCGCGATTCCAGGATAATTTACAGATACGTATGCAGGTTCCTGCATCGCTTGAACATCTGCAGCTACCGGCGTTTACGTTACAGCCGATAGTCGAAAACGCGATCAAGCACGGCACTTCTCAGCATCTTGGCGTGGGCGAAATTACCATTCGAGCCAGTCAGCATGAGCGTTGGTTACAGCTGGATGTGGAAGATAACGCCGGGCTGTATCGGGATAACCCTAATGCCAGCGGGCTCGGAATGAGCCTGGTGGACAGAAGACTGCGTACGCGCTTCGGCGCCGACTGCGGAATTAGCGTCGCTTGCGAAGCGGAACATTTTACCCGCATTACGCTGCGACTGCCTCTGGAGGAGAATGCATGCTAAAAGTTTTAATCGTCGATGATGAGCCGCTGGCGCGGGAAAATCTGCGCATTCTGCTGGAGGCGCAAAGCGATATTGATATCGTCGGCGAATGCGGCAACGCCGTCGAGGCCATTGGCGCGGTACATAAGCTGCGTCCCGACGTGTTGTTTCTGGACATTCAAATGCCGCGCATCAGTGGGTTGGAGATGGTTGGTATGCTCGATCCAGAGCATCGTCCTTATATCGTCTTTTTAACCGCCTTCGATGAATATGCGGTGAAGGCCTTTGAAGAGCACGCCTTTGATTATCTGCTAAAGCCGATCGAAAACGCCCGGCTGGAGAAAACCCTGAGCCGCCTGCGCCAGGAGCGCAGCCTGCAGGATGTATCCCTGTTGGATGATGCCCGGCAGGCGCTGAAGTACATTCCCTGCACCGGTCACAGCCGCATCTGGTTGCTGCAGATGGAAGATGTGGCTTTTGTGAGTAGCCGGATGAGCGGGATTTACGTCACCGATAGCGAAGGCAAAGAAGGGTTTACCGAACTGACTTTGCGTACGCTTGAAAGCCGTACGCCGCTGTTGCGCTGCCACCGTCAATATCTCGTTAACATGGCGCATTTGAAGGAGATCCGCCTTGAGGAGAATGGGCAGGCGGAATTGTTAATGCGCGCCGGGCAAACGGTGCCGGTCAGCCGCCGCTATCTGAAAAGCCTGAAAGAGGCGATTGGTCTGTAAAAACGCGGAATCATGGTAGACTTAGCGCCAGCATTTTTCATCATGAAGGCATTATGATCAGTAACGATATTTTACGTAGCTTGCGCTACACCCTGAAAACGAATAATAACGGTCTGGTACGCATCTTTGCGCTGGCGGATGCGCCGGTGAGTGCGGAACAACTGGTACCCTGGCTGAAAAAAGAAGACGAAGAAGGGTTTGCGCGCTGCCCGGATGTCGTGCTGTCGAATTTTCTCAATGGCCTGATTTACGACAAACGCGGCAAAGACGAATCGGCGCCGCCGCTGGCGGTTGAACGCCGGGTGAATAACAATATCGTACTGAAAAAATTGCGTATCGCTTTCTCGCTGAAGACCGACGATATTCTGGCGATCCTGACTCAGCAAAAATTCCGCGTGTCGATGCCGGAAATCACGGCCATGATGCGCGCGCCGGACCACAAAAACTACCGCGAATGCGGCGATCAGTTTTTGCGCTATTTCCTGCGCGGTCTTACCGAACGCGAGCACGCCAAAGGCTAAGCGCCTGACTTGACCCGGGCCTGCGCCCGGGCCCTGCACCTCTTTACTTCTTCACCTCTTTAAAACCCTGCGATTCCAGCAATTTAGTTGACACCGATAGTGAAACAAACTGCTGTGAGCAGTCGGTGAACATCGAGCCCGGCAGTTTGCACAGCTCGCTGATTTTCGCTTTGCTAAAATCCACGGTCAGATGCTCAAGCGCATAGGAATCTTTATAGTCGATGGTCTGTTCTACGCCCTGTAGATTACGATACACGCTGCTAATCGGCTCAATAATGGCCCGCGCCTGTTCTTTATTTTCGGCGCCGATCGATTTATAGGGAATGGTGTTGTCGGCATCCTGACGCAATACTTTGTCGCCGTCATAGTGGTAGGTAAAGCTGAGTTCGACGCCGTTGGTATTCAGCGCAAAGGTTTTACTCTCTTCTTTTTTATTATCGCAGCCGGCGAGGGCCGCCAGCAGAACAGATACGGCCAGCACGCCAGCCATCTTGCGGTTAAATTTCATCACGATTCCCTATGTTGAGTGGTATTGCGCGTCCAGAGAGGAGCAGACAGTAATGATTATTATGGCTATTGCGCGTTGTCGCAACAGAAGGCGTGAAGGGAATAAAAAAGCGCTGCCGGAGCAGCGCTTTTACGGAGGTTATTTAACCTGCTGACCCGGCTGTGCGCCGCTGTCAGGGCTTAACAGGAAGATATCTTTCCCGCCAGGGCCGGCGGCCATCACCATCCCTTCGGAGATGCCGAAGCGCATTTTACGCGGCGCCAGGTTGGCGACCATCACCGTCAGGCGGCCAATGAGCGCCTGCGGGTCCGGGTAGGCGGAGCGGATGCCGGAGAAGACGTTACGCTTCTCGCCGCCGAGATCGAGAGTCAAGCGCAGCAGCTTATCGGAACCGTCGACGAACTCGGCGTTTTCAATCAGCGCGATGCGCATATCCACCTTGGCGAAATCGTCAAAGGAGATAGTTTCCTGGATCGGATCATCGGCCAGCGGGCCAGTCACCGGCGCGGCGGCGGCTTTAACTTCTTCTTTAGAGGCTTCCACCAGCGCTTCGACCTGTTTCATCTCAATGCGATTGTACAGCGCTTTGAAAGCGTTAACCTTGTGCGCCAGCAGCGGCTGTTGGATGGCGTCCCAGCTCAGCTCGGTGTTGAGGAACGCTTCAGCGCGCGCGCTCAGCCCCGGCAGAACCGGCTTCAGCCAGGTCATCAATACGCGGAACATGTTCAGCCCCATGGTGCAGATTGCCTGCAGGTCGGCGTCACGGCCTTCCTGTTTGGCCACCACCCACGGCGCCTGCTCGTCGACATAGCGGTTAGCGACGTCGGCCAGCGCCATAATTTCGCGGATGACTTTACCGAACTCGCGGCTTTCCCACGCTTCGCCGATAGCGGCAGCCGCATCGGTGAAGGTTTTATACAGCGCCGGGTCAGCCAGCTCAGCAGAGAGCATGCCGTCAAAGCGTTTATTGATAAAGCCGGCGTTACGCGAAGCCAGGTTCACCACTTTGTTAACGATATCGGCGTTAACGCGCTGGATAAAGTCTTCCAGGTTCAGGTCGATATCATCAATGCGCGAAGAGAGCTTAGCGGTGTAGTAGTAGCGCAGGCTGTCGGCGTCGAAATGGTTCAGCCAGGTGCTGGCCTTGATAAAGGTACCGCGTGATTTGGACATCTTGGCGCCGTTTACCGTGACATAGCCGTGAACGAACAGGTTGGTCGGCTTACGGAAATTGCTGCCTTCCAGCATGGCCGGCCAGAACAGGCTGTGGAAGTACACGATATCTTTACCGATGAAGTGATACAGCTCGGCACTGGAATCTTTCTTCCAGTAGTCATCGAAGCTGGTGGTGTCGCCGCGTTTGTCGCATAGATTCTTAAAGGAACCCATGTAACCGATCGGCGCATCCAGCCAGACGTAGAAGTATTTGCCCGGCGCGTTGGGAATTTCAAAGCCAAAGTACGGCGCGTCACGGGAAATATCCCACTGTTGCAGGCCGGATTCGAACCACTCCTGCATTTTGTTCGCCACCTGCTCCTGCAGCGCGCCGCTGCGGGTCCACGCCTGCAGCATTTCGCTAAAGGACGGCAGGTCGAAGAAGAAGTGCTCAGATTCACGCATCACCGGCGTCGCGCCGGATACTACAGATTTCGGATCGATGAGCTCAGTTGGGCTGTAGGTGGCGCCGCAGACTTCGCAGTTATCGCCGTACTGGTCCGGGGATTTACACTTCGGACAGGTACCTTTGACGAAACGGTCCGGCAGGAACATGCCCTTTTCCGGATCGTAGAGCTGAGAGATGGTGCGGTTTTTAATAAAACCGTTTTCTTTCAGACGGGTATAGATAAGCTCCGACAGCTCGCGGTTCTCGTCGCTGTGCGTCGAGTGATAGTTGTCGTAGCTGATATCGAAACCGGCAAAATCGGTCTGATGCTCCTGACTCATCTCGCCAATCATCTGCTCCGGGGTGATGCCAAGCTGCTGCGCTTTCAGCATAATCGGGGTGCCGTGGGCGTCGTCGGCGCAGATGAAGTTGACTTCGTGGCCGCGCATTCGCTGGTAACGGACCCAGACATCAGCCTGGATGTGCTCCAGCATGTGGCCGAGGTGGATAGAGCCGTTGGCGTACGGCAGCGCGCACGTTACCAGAATTTTTTTCGCGACTTGAGTCATAGTGGGCATTACATCTTCTGTTGTAAAAAGGGCTTTTGATGTTACCTGAAAGGCAATAATTTGGTAAGCCCAAAGCTTATTGTGGGGGAATTATTCCCTTTCAGGTAAACTTAACGGACAAGAATCAACTCACAATAACAAAGGAGTCGGGATGAGTTCGCAATCCCAGGCCAAATCCCCCGAACGTCTACGCGCGATGGTCGCCGGGACTCTGGCTAATTTCCAGCACCCAACCCTGAAACATAACCTCACCACGCTAAAGGCGCTGCACCATGTCGCCTGGCTTGACGATACCGTGCATATCGAGATCCAAATGCCGTTCGTCTGGACCCGCGCGTTTGAGGCGTTGAAGGAGCAATGCAGCGCCGAGCTGCTGCGTATCACCGGCGCGAAAGCCATCGACTGGAAGCTCTCTCACAGTATCGCCACCCTGAAGCGGGTGAAAAACCAGCCGGGTATTAATGGCGTGAAAAACATCATCGCCGTCAGTTCCGGTAAAGGCGGGGTGGGAAAATCCTCTACCGCCGTCAACCTCGCGCTGGCGCTGGCGGCGGAAGGGGCCAAAGTGGGTATCCTTGATGCCGACATCTATGGCCCGTCGATTCCGACCATGCTTGGTGCGGAAGACAGCCGCCCGACATCACCGGACGGCACCCATATGGCGCCGATTATGAAGTATGGCCTGGCGACGAACTCCATCGGATATCTGGTGACCGATGACAACGCCATGGTGTGGCGCGGCCCGATGGCCAGCAAGGCGCTGATGCAGATGCTGCAGGAGACGCTGTGGCCGGATCTGGATTACCTGGTGCTGGATATGCCGCCGGGAACGGGCGACATCCAGCTGACCCTGGCGCAGAACATTCCGGTAACCGGCGCGGTGGTGGTGACGACGCCGCAGGACATCGCGCTGATCGACGCCAAAAAAGGCATCGTGATGTTTGAGAAAGTAGAAGTGCCGGTCGTAGGCATCGTGGAAAACATGAGCATGCATATCTGCAGCAACTGTGGCCACCACGAGCCTATCTTTGGCACCGGCGGCGCCGAGAAGCTGGCGGCGAAGTACCACACTCAGTTGCTAGGCCAGTTGCCATTGCATATCACGCTGCGTGAAGATCTGGATAAAGGCACGCCGACGGTTATTGCGCGTCCGGAAAGCGAGTTTACCGATATCTACCGCCAGCTGGCGGGACGCGTGGCGGCGCAGATGTACTGGCAGGGCGAGGTTATCCCGAGCGAGATCGCCTTCCGCGCCGTTTAAGGCTGGGTGTAACGCATCAGCCAATAATCTCCGTCAGGAGACGCGCCCTGGGCTTCGAGTTTCCAGCCGTGATGCTGGTAGAAGCGCAGGGCGTTTTCATTTCGAGACAGACACTTCAGCGTACCACTGCGCTTGAATGAGCGCTGAACCTGTTCCAGCAGCAGGCTACCGACGCCTTTTCCCTGCCACTGCGGATCCACAAACAGGTTATGCAGGAAGTTGTCGATAACCCACACCGAGGCGAATCCTGCCAGCACATCGCCGCATTCGGCGACCCATAGCTGTTCGTCTTGCACCACGGCATCAAAATCTTCCAGCCGCCATTGATCGCCGTTAAGCCATGTCCATGAGGCAAGACGCGCGTCAAGAAACAGCTGACGCAGGCGAGGGTAGTCGCTGGCGCGACCGGGGCGAATGCGCAATTGCGCCTGCGTCGAGGACTTAGCGATGATAGAAGATCTCGCCGTCATACACTTTCAGGATCTTGCCTTCGGTGTCGGTGATCAGAACGTAGTTGCCGCCCATATAGGTCCAGTGACTGCCGGCATCCGGCGCGGGCAGGTTACGCAATTGCCACTGTTTGATGTTGTACTCTGGAGTGAGGTACATCGCCGGCACGGTATCGCCAATATGAAATTGGGTAAAATCAGCGGTGAATTCTTTCATCGCATACTGTTCAATCCCGGAGGCCGGCGCCGCCCAGCTTGCGCTGGCGCTGGCAAGAAGTACGCCCAGAAGCATCATTTTTGTTTTACGCATATTTTCCTCAATATTACCTGGACTCAAAATAGCAGCCTCGTATCATTCCTGAAGCGCTGCTGAAATGGCAAGCACTGGTTTTTTAAAAAGTGTAAGCAAAACACGGCTGAAGTCTTGTCCCGCTTGCGTTGTTAGGCGGTAAATCGCTATTTTGGGAGCATTCTGAAGCAGGGGAGACTTGGCATGTTCAGGCTGGAAGATCTGACCTTATTTGTCCGCGCGGCGGCGTTAGGCAGTTTTAGCGAGGCGGCACGGGAGGCGGGGCAGCAGCCAGCGCAGGTCAGCGCGGCGATAAAACGCCTGGAGACGACGCTCAACATTCGCCTTTTTGCTCGTTCGACCCGTAGCCTGCGCCTGACCCCGGAGGGCGAAACCTGGCTGCCCTACGCCACCCAGATGCTTGATACCCTACAGGCCGGGTTACAGAAAATTCAGGCGCCGGGGGATGAAGTCCGCGGCACGCTGCAAATCGCCGTGCCATCCGATCTTGGACGTAACCTGCTGCTCAAGGTGTTTTGCGCTTTTCGCGAACGTCACCCGGCGCTGCGCCTGCGGCTGCACTTTTCCGATCATCTGACCGACGTGTTTAAAGATCCGGTGGATGTCGCTTTTCGCTACGGCTACCACGAAGACGCTTCGTTTATCTCGCTGCCCGTCGCGCCGGAAAACCGTCGGGTGTTGGTAGCTTCACCGCAGTGGGTTGCCCGCCACGGTCAAATCAGTAGTCTGGAGGAGTTATCCCGGCACAGCGCGCTGTTGTACGTATTACGCGGCCGCCCTTTTGACCGCTGGCCGCTGATTTCAGGTAATGAAGTGCATACCGTGGAGATGAACGGCGCGATTATGAGCGATGATGCGGAGGTGATCCGTCGGCTGGCGGTAGCCGGGGTGGGGATCGCTTATAAATCGTTTCTTGATGTCAGCGACGACCTGCGGGAAGGGCGTCTGGTGCGGTTGCTGCCGGACTTTCAGGGCGATTTAACGCCGCTGAACATGATTTGTCCGCACCGCAAACAGCTCTCTGCCGCGGTGCGTTTGTTATATCAAGAGGTGAAATCACATTGTGAAGCGCTTAGTGCTTAACTAAGGTCGCGAAGTAATAGATTAGCGGGATCGCCAGCACCCACAGGCCAATCGGAATTTCACGCCACTTGCCGGCGATTGCTTTAATGACAATGTAAAACAGCAGCCCGCCGGCAATACCGGTGCCGAAGCTGTTGGCGATTAGCGTAATCATCACCATCATTAACACCGGCAGTCCGTCGGTAAAGTTCCCCAGATCGACTTTGCGCAGGCCGCTAAACATGTTCAGGCCTATCAAAATTAACGCCGGCGCGGTGGCCTCTTTAGGGATCATGAGCGCCACCGGCGTAAACAGCAACATCAGCAGGAACATCACCGCCGCCGAGAGCGCGGTGAGGCCGGTCTTGCCGCCGGCTTCCGCCGCCGCGGATGATTCAATCAGCGCCGTGGCCGCCGGAATACCGACCCACGGGCCCAGCGCGGCGGCAATCGAATCGACCATAAACGGGCGATTAATCTGCGGCATGTTGCCTTCTTCATCCAGTAAGCCCGCCTCGCCGCCGACCGCCAGCGTCGTACCCATGGTCGAGAAAAACTCGGACGCGAAAAAGACGAACAGGAACGGCAGGAAGGCGATATTTAATGCCCCCAACAGATCGATTTGCCCGAACACCGGAGCCAGCGAGTGAGGAACATCAATAAAGCTGTCCGGTAGCTTTGTCACGCCGAATGGAATACCCACCAGGGTGGCGAAAAGAATAGCCCACAATATCGCGCCTGGCACTTTACGCGCCTGTAGCGCTATCGCCAAAAACAGGCCGCACAGCGCCACCAGCGCGCCGGGGGCAAGAAAATCACCGAGCATCAGGGCGTTGGTTTTGGCATTCGCCAGCACCAGCCCGGCATTGCGAAAGCCGAGCACCGCAACGAATAACCCGATCGAGGCCGTCAGCCCCAGCTTAATTGATTGCGGTACCGAGCGGGTGACCACTTCGCGCAGGCCGAATTGGGTCAACAGGAAGAAGAGGATCCCCGACCAGCAGGCAATCCCGAGGCCAATCTGCCAGCCAATACCTTCGCTGCCCGCCAGCGTCACCCCCACCAGTACCGAGCCGCCAATGCCCGGACCGACGATAAACGGTAGGTTGGCATAAAACGCCATTAATAACGAACCGGCGACAAAGACCAGGATGGTGCCGGTGGTGGCGGCGCCTTTATCCATTCCGCCAATCGCCAGCAGTCCTGGAATAACCACCAGTAAATAGGCGGCGGCGAGAAAGCCGGTGATCCCGGCCAGGCATTCGGTGCGTAGCGAACCGCCCCGTGAGTGCAGCGCAAAGCGGCGCTCCAGCCAGTGGCTACGGGCAGAAGTATGAAGTGTGTTATCGGCCATGCTCAGGCTCCCTGAGGATTATTGTTGTGATGAGTTGGCGCCGGAGTCTCCCGGCAGGCTATCAACGGGTCAACTATCTGGCGACTGCCGCCGTCGGTGAGACCCAAATCGGTTAGATGCGGCCCGGCATTACAGGCGAGGCAGGTGCCTTCAATCGCCTTAAATACCCGGTATGGCGGCTCCCAGTCGGCGACTTTACTGCTTAAATCTCGCAGCTCGCGGAACTGCCGCGCCAGCTCGGCGGCGGGAAGATCGGAGAGCATGCCGGCAATCGGCATCGCCACATGGGCCAGGATCTCGCCCTGTTGCGCCAGCGCCATTCCGCCGCCGGAAGCGATCAACTGATTTGCCGCCAGCGCCATATCATTCGCATCACGCCCGAGCACCACCAGGTTATGTGAGTCATGCGAGTAGCTGGTGGCAATGGCGCCACGCAGCTCGCCCCAGCCTTCGAGCAGGGCGATTTGCGGCGTTGCCTGATGGCGGCCATGGCGGTGCTTCACCCAAATCAGGCTAAAGCCCGCGGGCAGTTGTACTTCGCCGTCGCGGATCTGTACTTCTACTTCACCCCATTTCGTGAAGCGCGCGCCGCTGATGTGGCGCAGGCGGGCGACACCATGGCGAATGCCCTTAATTCGCAGAATAAAATCTTCTGCATCGAGGGGGGCTAACTGCAAGGTATCACGCGGTGGCGTCACGCCGGGCGCGGCGGCAAGGGGGGTTAGCAGGTGACCGTTACGAGCGATAAGTTTGCCGCCGACATAGACCTCCTGAGCCTCGAGTTTCTCCAGCGAATCAAACACCACCAGATCCGCACGTCGCCCCGCGGCAATTAGCCCAAGATCGTTGCGCTGCAGGCGAATAGCGGCATTGAGGGTGGCGAAACGCAGCACATCGACCGTTGGCAAACCGTGTGCAATCAGCAGGTTGAGCAGGGCGATAATGCCGCCTTTCTCCAGCAGCATATCCGGCGGTACGTCATCGGTGCAGACGGTGATTTGCGAGGAGAGATGCGGCAGCGTTTTTAACGCCGCAACGATATCGGGCAGTAGATAGGGGTGCGAGCCGCGAATTTCGATAGTCAGCCCGGCGCGCAGTTTTTCCAGCGCATCGGCCGCTGAAGTCAGTTCGTGATCGGAGGTGACGCCGGCGGCGAGATACGCCTGTAAATCGGCGCCGCTGAGCCCACGGGCATGGCCCTCAATCAGTTTGCCGCTGTTAAGCCCGGCCTGGACAATCTCCTGCATCCGTTCGCTGCCGTTCAGCACGCCATGCATGTCCATCACTTCCGCTACGCCGCGTACTTCCGGCCAGCCAAGCATAGTTTCCATTTCAGCGCCGGCGAAATCAGCGCCGGACATTTCGAGACCTGGCGTAGAGGGGACGCTGGATGGCGCGGCCACCATCACCTGTAGCGGCAGGTGGCGGCTGGCATCAACCGCGTAGCGCACGCCATCGACGCCGAGCACGTTGGCCAGTTCATGTGGGTCCCAGAACACCGCGGTGGTACCCTGCGTCAGGACGATTTCGGCGTAGCGCTCGGGCGGAAGATGCGAACTTTCAAGGTGTACGTGGGTGTCCATCAAGCCAGGCGACAGATAGCCTCCCTGCAGCGAGCGCACTTCATGGGCGTCGGTGCGGCTGCCGCGCGGATGCACGCTGGCAATCATTTCCCCAACGATGCCGACGTCAGCGTCGCGGATTTCGCCAGTGGCCATATCGACGATCTGCGCATCGACGAGCAACAGATCAAACGGGGATTCGCCGCGTGCGGCCTGCACGGCGCGACGACGGACTTCAGCATTGCTGGACATAACAACTCCACCACAAGGATAATGCGGATACTCTATGGGCACAGCAAACGTTTGCCCAGATGAATAAATTTATCGCCCGATAAGCTCGGGTTATTCTGTATGACCATTGGTAGCGAACCTGACAATGAACGAACCCTGGCAACGTCTGCCCGCGCTCTCACTGAAACAACTGCAGTATTTTGTGACCCTGGCTCAGTTGCGCCATTTTACCGATACCGCCAATCGGCTGGCGATTAGCCAACCGGCGCTCAGCAGTGCGCTACGGCAGATTGAAAGTGTGATCGGCGGCAAGCTGGTCAATCGTACCGCCTCGGCGGTGACTCTGACGGAACTGGGGGCGGCGATTTTACCCCATGCCCAGCGGATACTGAGCGTGGCCCAGGCTTCTTTTTTTGATATGCAGCAGATCGTGGAAGCGGGCGGCGATGGTACGGTACGTATCGGGCTGGTGCCGTCGGTGAGCTCGCTGCTGTTTCCGCTGCTGCCGCAGACTCTGGCGCAAGCCTTTCCGCGTCTGCGCATCGAATTTCATGACCAGACCAACGATGCGTTAATGCGGGCGCTGCAAAGCGGTGAGATTGATTTTGGTATCGGCGCGATCGACAGTTCGCTACCAGCTGAGCTACTGGTTTATCCGCTGCGCGAGGATCCGTTCGTGGTGGTACTGCACCGCGACGATCCGCTCGCTGCGCAGCCAAATTTACCGTGGAAGCAGTTGGTAGGCCGTGATATTGCCGTTTTCTCAAAGGGGAATATTCAGCGGCTGGTGGCGGCGCTGGTGGAAAGCCAGCGTTTGACCTTAACGACGCGTTACCAGGTAGACTATATCGAAACCCTTTATGGGCTGGTACGTTCGCGGCTGGCGGTGGCCATTCTCCCGGCGCTGTATACGACCTATTTGCACGATCCGGCGTTAAAGGTGGCGCAACTGCAGCAGCCGGCGCTCACGCGGACGGTGGCCCTGATGCGTGGGCCGCAGGCGCTTGCACCGTTAATCGAAGAGTGTTTTTCTCTGTTACAGTCCGCATTGCGCTAGGGCAGGTGCTTTATCAGTACGTCCACCGTCAAATGGTTGATGTACTCCAGCGAGTGCGAGGACAGCACCCCCAGCAGCCGGTTATGGTGTCCGGCGATAATTAAATCGATATGGCGTTGTTGTACGCACTCTTCGACATCAGCAAAACGGCGGGTCGTCACCAGCGATAGCGTCTGTACCGGCAGGGCGACGGTCGTCGCCAGCTCGTTGAGCAGGACTTTGGCCTGAATGACCTCTTGCGATACTTCATCATTCTGCAGGCTGTCGGACACGTAATTAAGCGCCCGGTAGTCGGTGCTGATGTGGGCGATGGTAATCCGCATCCCGTTTTCCTGCGCCATCCTGGCGGCGTGTTGTAGCAACGGAACACCATCAAGGCTGCTATTAATCAGTACCAGCGCATGGTGATAAACGGTCATATATACCTCCGCGCAATAAAACAGTCCTGAACTCATTTTGGGCCTGCGGCGAGGGGAACGCAAATCAGAACATGCGAGGCGAATGGATAAAAAAATCCCCCGCGGCCAGAAAGGGCGCGAGGGAGATTCAGCGATTATCGCTTACGGGGTGACAATGTTGAACCAGAATTCAAATTTGTCCATGTAGCTCAGCATTTCATCGAGCTTAGCGCCATTGCCGCTAATCTTGACGTCGCCCTTATCTTCAGCCTGCTTCAGCGTTTCCTGTTTCAAAATGATCTTGTTCAGGGTATCGCGGTTCAGAGTAATACTGGCGTCAGCGTTGTCTGCTACCGCATTAGCGGTGTGGTTAAGCACGCCATTTTCCAGTTCCAGCTTGTACTTACCGCCATCTTTACCAAGATCGATGTTGAAGACCGCTTTTGCCGCGCCGGCTTTCTGGCCGTTGATATGTACGCCCAGGTAGTCGAAGAACATCTCCGGAGTCATTGCACGAACGGTATCCGGGCTGGCGGTGTTAGGCGTCGGGAGCTTCTGTACGCCGTTACGCAGTTCCTGCGCGCCGGTCAGGTAGAAGTTGCGCCAGGTACCGGCTTCCGCCTGGTAGCCTAACTGCTCCAGGGCATCCGCTTCGAGGTTACGCGCATCGGCATTCTGCGGGTCGGCGAAGACGATTTTACTGGTCACCTGCGCCACCCAGCGGTAGTTCCCCTGCTGATAGTCGGCTTTGGCTTTCTGCATGATGGCATCGGCGCCGCCCATGTATTCAACGAACTTCTTCGCAGCCTGTTGCGGCGGCAGCTCGTCGAGGGTCGCCGGGTTGCCATCGAACCAGCCGAGGTAGTAAACGTACGTCGCTTTCACATCGTGGCTGACGGAGCCGTAATAACCGCGGCTCGACCACTGTTTTTCCAGCGATTCCGGTAGCTTGAAGTTAGCGGCGATTTCATCGCGGGTCAGGCCTTCGTTGGCCATACGCAGGGTCTGGTCGTTGATGTAGCGATACATGTCGCGCTGACCTTTCATCAGCTTGATAATGTTGTCATTACCCCAGGTTGGCCAGTGGTGCTGAGCGATAATGACTTCAGCATCGTTGCCCCAGCGGTCGATAGCGGCGTTAATATATTTTGACCAGGCCAGCGGATCGCGGATCTTCGCGCCGCGTAGCGAGTAAGTGTTGTGCAGGGTATGGGTAACATCCTCTGCCGCTTCAATCATTTTCTTCTCTTTGACATACCACAGCATTTCCGACGGTGCTTCGGAACCTGGCGCCATCATGAAGTCGTAGGTCAGGCCATCAATCACTTCCTGCTGGCCGGTTTTAGTGATGTAGTTGGTCGGCTGGAGCAGCGTCACGGTACCCGCAGAGGTGGTGGTGCCAAGACCAGCGCCGACCTGGCCTTTGGCGTCAGGCTTCAGCAGGTTGCCGTACATATAGCTGGCGCGACGACTCATCGCGGTACCGGCCATAATGTTCTCGGAAACCGCTTCTTCCATGAATCCGGCCGGGGCGTAGATTTTTACTTTGCCAGCCTTCACGTCGGCTTCATCAACCACGCCGCGGATGCCGCCGTAGTGGTCAACATGGCTGTGGGTGAACAGGACGGCGACAACCGGCTTTTTACCGCGGTTGGCGTAGTAGAGATCCATCGCTTCTTTCGCCGGCTCGGCGCTCAGCAGCGGGTCGATAACGGTGATCCCTTTCTCGCCTTCGATGATGGTCATGTTGGAGAGATCGAGATTACGGATCTGATAAACACCGTCGGTGACTTTAAACAGGCCGCCGATATTAATCAGCTGTGACTGGCGCCACAAGCTCGGGTTAACGGTATCCGGGGCTTTTTCACCTTCTTTGACGAAGTCATATTTTGCCGGGTTCCAGATAACGTTGCCTTGCTCGCCTTTAATCATGGTCTGCGGCAGCGCGGCGATAAAACCTTTATGCGCGTTATCGAAATCAGTTTTATCGGCAAACGGCAGTTTGTTGTACAGCGCGTTATTTGCCTGCTGAGTTGCCGGGGTGGCGTCCTGCTGCTGGGCGGCAGCGAAGGCGGAAAGCGACAGCGAAGTTAAAACACCGGCCAGAGCCAGATGTTTAGCGATCTGATTTAATTTCATTGCATGGCCTCTTAGATTATTTGTTCCGCTATCAATGTTTAATATCAGCGGATAATTCAAATGCGGACTAATTACTGGCCATTTTAAAGCGAATACTTTGCGTTGATAGTCCCATATGGGACTGGTCATTATCAAAGAAATAATCACCCTCGAATCTGCTATCACTTCGCTGCTATACTCGATACCACAGCAGACGGCGCAGCAAGGGGCAGAGCGTGAATTTTCAGGATATCCATAGCTATTATCAGCAACTCAACATTGATGCCTTTTTTCCGCAAATAATTGCGCAAGGGGAAGCCCTGACGGTTGCGGCTAATAAAAAATTAGCAATTCAGCCAGGATATATTTATTTTTGCACTGAAGGTTCGCTGTCAATATTAATGCCGGATAATGGCCTTCATATTGGTAATTCCATTGAGTATATGCCGATAGGGCTTATGGAAAGGTACTGCCCGCTGGCGAAGTTTGAATATATCAGCAGCGCGGCGGTGAAGCTGGTTAAAGTCACTTATGATGTCTTTGACCAAATCTTTTTACACGGCGGCCCTGAACGCGTGCAGGAGCTGGCGATCATTCTGACCTATATGTCGATTTTTACTATCGATCTTCATAACGAACGCCGGCAGATGACCAGCTATCAGACCATCAGGCCGATGCTGTTTCGTTATCTTTATCGCCAGAGTACCCATCAGGGGGAAAACGAAGGCCTGGCGCTGTTTATTATTAAGCGCACTAATCTGTCGCGCACGCATGTTTTTCGGGTGCTGGCGGATCTGAAAGCCGGGGGCTATATCACGATGAAGCGCGGCAAACTGGTTTCTATCGACCGACCATTGCCGGAAGCCTACTAGCAGAGAGGGAAAACTCCCGCGACCGGGCGCCGCGGGAGCAGGACATTATGGCGTAACGATGTCGAACCAGAATTCGAACTTGTCCATATAGCCCAGCATTTCATTGAGCTTATCGGCGTTACCGGTGATTTTCGCATCGCCGTTATCAACGGCCTGCTTCAGCGTCTCCTCTTTGAGGATGATCTTATTCAGGGTGGCGCGGTTGAGGGCGATAGTGGTATCGGCATCTTTCGCTTCCGCATTAGCGGTATGGTTCAGTACGCCGTTTTCCAGCTCCAGCTTATACTTGCCGCCGTCGCTGCCGAGATCGATATTAAAGACCGATTTCGCGTTACCCGCTTTCTCGCCGTTGATGTGCACCGCCAGATAGTCGAAGAACATTTCTGGTGTCATTGCGCGCACGGTATCCGGGCTGGCGGTGTTCGGGGTTGGTCCTTTCACCACGCCGTTACGCAACTCCTGCGCGCCGGTGAGGTAGAAGTTACGCCACGGGCCGGATTCCGCCTGATAGCCTAACTGTTCAAGGGCATCTGCTTCCAGATTACGCGCATCCTGGTTTTTCGGATCGGCGAAGACGATTTTACTGACCACCTGAGCTACCCAACGATAGTTACCCTGGTCGTAATCCTCTTTCGCTTTCTTCATGATGGCATCGGCGCCGCCCATGTAATCGACGAATTTCTTCGCCGCTTCTTCCGGCGGCAGTTCGTCGAGGGTGGCCGGGTTGCCGTCGAACCAGCCGAGATACAGCACGTAGGTGGCTTTCACGTCGTGGCTAACAGAGCCGTAGTAACCGCGGTTAGCCCAGGTGTTGGCAAGGCTATCCGGCAGTTTGAATTTAGCGGCAATTTCATCGCGAGTCAGCCCTTCGTTAGCCATACGCAGGGTCTGGTCGTTAATGTAACGGTACAGGTCACGCTGGCTCTTAAGCAGGTTGACCACGTTTTCGTTGCCCCAGGTCGGCCAGTGGTGCTGAGCCATAATAATCTCAGCCTTGTCGCCCCAGCGTACAATCGCTTCGTTGATGTACTTCGACCACGGCAGCGGTTCGCGGATTTTCGCGCCGCGCAGCGAATAGGTGTTGTGCAGGGTGTGTGTTACGTCTTCCGCGGATTCAATCAGTTTTTTCTCTTCGATGAACCACAGCATTTCCGATGGCGCTTCTGAACCTGGCGCCAGCATAAAGTCATAGGTCAGACCGTCAATAACTTCTTTCTGACCGTCTTTTTCAATGATATTAGTTGGGGCAATCAGGGTAACGGTACCCGCCGAGGTGGTGGTGCCCAGACCGGCGCCGACCTGTCCGGTGGCCGATGGTTTCAGCAGGTTGCCGTACATGTAGCTGGCGCGGCGGCTCATGACGTTACCGGCCATGATGTTTTCAGCCACCGCCGCTTCCATAAAGCCGGACGGCGCGTAAATTTTCACTTTGCCGGATTTCACATCCGCTTCATCTACTACGCCGCGCACCCCGCCGTAGTGGTCAACGTGGCTGTGGGTATAGATAACGGCGACGACCGGTTTCTTACCGCGGTTTTTGTAATACAGATCCATGCCCACTTTGGCGGTTTCTGCCGACACCAGCGGATCCACGACGGTAATGCCTTCTTTACCTTCGATGATGGTCATGTTGGAAAGATCCAGATTGCGGATCTGGTAGACGCCGTCGGTCACCTCAAACAGGCCGCTGATGTTAATCAGCTGCGACTGCCGCCACAGGCTCGGGTTGACGGAATCCGGGGCTTTTTCACCTTCTTTGATGAAAGAGTACTGTTGCGGATCCCATACTACGTTACCTTGTTCTCCTTTAATGATCTCGGTGGGCAGGGCGGCAATAAACCCTTTATGGGCGTTGGTGAAATCGGTGTTATCAGAGAAGGGGAGTTGGTTATAGAGAGCGTCGTTGGCTTGTTTGGTGGCAGCGGTCGCTTCTTTTGCGGCGACTTCCGCCCATGCTGACAAGCTGATCGATGACAGCAAGCCGGCAATGGCTAATCCTTTCACTATGGGGGTCAATTTCATTGGAATCCTCTTACCTTAATGGCGATTCACTCGTTAATTCCGATCTGACGTGGTGTTACAACTTGTAACGCTTTCTTGAACTATAACCAATTGTTTACATTGAGCAAGTTTGTGATTACAAAAAAAATACATTAATTAAAAAACTACTCTCTCGTAGGTAAAATGAGATTTATCCAATGGGATTAATGTCGCTTATTTAGCTCGGCGTTTGACGTGTCGGCTACTGCGGAGAAGGGGAAAAAAGCGGCCCTTAGGCCGCTTTTAAATTAACAAGGAAGCGGCGCTATTTGGCGTAGCCTAAAAATTTACCGTCCTGCATGACGGCAATTTTTCCTGATTGGTAGACAATAAAAACGTATAAACCCTGAGAATAGGTTTTCGCGTCAGCATTGCTTTCGTCTAAGGCCGCGGGTTTGCCATCAACTGTCAGCCCGGTTGAGTTTGTGACCAGCTTCATACCATTGAAGATCTTCACTTTTTTGCTGGATTGCGCTTTCTGCACGGGATATAAAGCCTGTGCATTTTCCAGCGCCTGTTTCTCCGCTGCGGCGTTCACCGTAGCCTGTTTGTTTTGTTCCGCAATATAACAGGCATCTTTACTGATCCCCTGTGCTTCGCACTCGGCCATACGCTGCGCTGGTGAACTGCAACCAATCGCGATGGCTGCGCTGAGTGCCAGCAGCAGCATAGAAACGTGTTTCACTTTCATCATTAACGACCTTAGTGTCGAAATTATTTTTAACATGTTATGCAAACTAACGGCAGCGGCGACTACTGCGGTTACTGTATTCGCTTAGTTAGTAACGCGTAGTAACTATGTCTTATGGTTATTAAGTGAATTGTGATCTAAATCAACCGACGCACGGATAGCTAAAATTTTGTGTAATCGCTTACATGGCGCAGGAAAAAGTGGCGTCTCTGTGGCAAACGTACAAGGATGATACAACGACGCGTAATGACGGTATGCAAATCAGCCATTATGATGGCGCTTTCTACAAGGATCATAAGGGATTATGAAGTGGATACTGTTGAACAAATTAGTGGGTACTTCTATAAAGGATACTGGAATCTGAAACCAGAGGAGTTATTCCTGTTGATTCTCATCGACGCGATGAGTCAGCATCTTGAAATTGAGGCAACAGCCGCAACTGCTATCTTAACCGGACAACCCTGGATACCGACGCGAACAAAACCAGGTACAGCAATTAAAGGAACGAGTATTGCTTCCATAATGTCTCGTAAGCTACTCAGTAATGTACGTTTGCCGGTTGGTATCTCGTTAATCACTCCTATGGGTAAAAGTCTGAAAGGCTTTCATTGGTCGAAAACTAACAAGCTAGGCGCGGTTATAGGCCGCTACATACCATGGATAGGGTGGGCAATGGCATTTTATTATGCGAGAGCAATATTAATTGATACTGGTGAAACTTTTAATAAGATGGTTAAACCAGAACATAAAGTTGCATGGACATATTTCTAATGAGCATTGAACAAGAAATTATTGATTATATATATACTCATCATAGCCATAAGAGATACTGTTTTTTTGGCGAACGTCCAGAAGTCACGTTAGATACTGAATTAACAAAGGGGGGGCTTAATATCATCTGGGAAGATGCAGAAGATACTTTAGATTACTATTTCAAACAATGGAATGTAAAAATGAATGGCTTCGAAATTATCTATTACTTTGAACCTGAGTTTTTAGGTTCCATGCCTCCAGAGAAGCCGCTTAAACCGCTAACAGTACAAATGTTGGTTGAGTCCGCAAAAGCAGGTGAATGGTTGTACGATTAAGGGACATATCGCCGGGAGACATACCGCTTTTGCCGTTTACAAGACTTATCGCTGGCATTACTATCTTGATTAAAGATTAACGGAACGTTAGTCGCCATTTTGTACCAAATGACTCGGGGTGCCCTTCTTTGTGAAGGCTGAGAAATACCCGTACCACCTGATCTGGATAATGCCAGCGTAGGGAAGTCAGAGACCGCATGGTCTGCGCTGCTTCCTCATCTGGCGGGAGCAAACCATGCATGAACCGCTAAATCCGGCGCATATCGCGCACCTGCAGCAGCTTTTCCGCACCTCTTCGCCGCTTGTTCACTGTATGACCAACGATGTGGTCCAGACTTTCACCGCTAACGTCCTGCTGGCTATTGGCGCCTCGCCGGCGATGGTGATTGATCCTACGGAAGCCACGCAGTTTGCCGCCATTGCCGATGCGCTATTGATTAATGTCGGGACCTTAACCACTGAGCGCGCCAACGCGATGCGCGCGGCGGCGCAGAGCGCCCGCCAGGCGGGAAAACCCTGGACGCTGGATCCGGTTGCCGTCGGCGCGCTGACGCTACGCACTGATTTTTGTCGCGAATTACTGGAACTGCGGCCTGCGGCAATTCGCGGCAACGCCTCGGAAATCATGGCGCTGGCGGGGAGCAGCGGCGGCGGGCGCGGCGTGGACACGACCGATAGCGTAGCTGCGGCGTTACCCGCAGCCCAGGTGCTGGCGCGCAAGCTCAATACCGTGGTCGCGGTGACGGGCGAGGTGGATTACATCAGCGATGGTGAGCGCACGCTTGCCGTGAGCGGCGGTGATGTCCTGATGACGCGGGTGGTAGGGACCGGCTGCGCGTTATCCGCGGTTGTGGCGGCAAGCGCCGCGATGCCCGGCGATCGGCTGCAAAACGTGGCAGCCGCCTGCGGCCTGATGAAAATGGCGGGAGGTGAAGCGGCGCGACACGGCGGCCCCGGCAGTTTTATCCCGGCATTCCTCGACGCGTTATACGCGGAGGTGCCGGCATGAAGCGGATTAACGCCTTAACCATCGCCGGCACCGATCCCAGCGGCGGCGCCGGGATCCAGGCCGACCTCAAAACATTCTCCGCACTCGGCGCTTACGGCTGCTCGGTGATCACCGCGCTGGTGGCGCAGAATACCCGCGGCGTGCAGTCGGTATACCGCATTGAGCCGGACTTCGTGGCGGCGCAGTTGGATTCGGTGTTTAGCGACGTGCGAATCGATACTACGAAAATCGGCATGCTGGCGGAAACCGATATCGTTGAAGCGGTGGCGGAACGTCTTGCCCGCTATCAAATTGCCAACGTGGTGCTGGATACCGTAATGCTGGCGAAAAGCGGCGATCCGCTGTTATCCCACTCGGCAATTGCGACGCTGCGCCAGCGCCTGCTGCCGCACGTTTCACTGATCACCCCGAATTTGCCGGAGGCCGCGGCGCTGCTCGATGCGCCGCATGCGCAAAGCGAGCGCGAGATGCTGGAACAGGGCAGGGCGCTGTTAGCGCTAGGCTGCGGGGCGGTATTAATGAAGGGCGGACATCTGGACGACGCCGAAAGCCCGGACTGGCTGTTTACCCGCGAAGGCGAACAGCGCTTTACCGCGCCGCGCGTGCAGACCAAAAATACCCACGGTACCGGCTGTACGTTATCTGCCGCGCTGGCGGCGCTGCGTCCGCGCTATGCCGATTGGGGACAAACGGTCGCCGAAGCGAAGGGCTGGCTGTCGGCGGCGCTGGCGCAGGCCGATTCGCTGGAAGTGGGGCACGGTATCGGCCCGGTACATCATTTCCACGCCTGGTGGTAAATGGCAGTGAAACGAGACAGCAGAATCTACTGAAAAAACGCGCTCCCGGCTGGAAAATATGCTAACTCGGTACCAGGCTTAACCTGCCCAAAATTTTTGGGTTGGGATAAAACATGCTGGCTGCGGCCAGCACTTACGGGAGATAGCTATGACTGATATTACGCAGTTGCTTGGCAAAGATGCCGACAGCCTTTTACAGCACCGTTGTATGACTATTCCAGCCGATCAACTCTATTTACCGGGAGCGGATTACGTCGACCGGGTGATGGTGGATAACAACCGCCCGCCTGCGGTGCTGCGTAATATGCAGACCCTCTACAACACCGGGCGTCTGGCGGGAACGGGGTATCTGTCCATTCTGCCGGTCGACCAGGGCGTAGAGCACTCGGCGGGCGCGTCGTTCGCCGCCAACCCGCTCTACTTCGATCCGAAGAATATCGTGGAACTCGCCATCGAAGCCGGCTGTAACTGCGTGGCTTCTACCTATGGCGTACTGGCCTCGGTATCGCGCCGCTACGCGCACCGCATTCCATTCCTCGTTAAGCTCAACCATAACGAAACGTTGAGCTACCCGACCGAGTATGACCAGACCCTGTACGCCAGCGTCGAACAGGCGTTCAACATGGGCGCGGTTGCGGTTGGCGCGACGATCTATTTCGGCTCCGAACAGTCTCGTCGGCAGATTGAAGAGATCTCCGCCGCCTTCGAGCGCGCGCACGAGCTCGGCCTGGTCACCGTGCTGTGGGCCTATCTGCGCAACCCGGCATTCAAAAAAGATGGCGTCGATTACCACGTTTCCGCTGACCTGACCGGCCAGGCCAACCATCTGGCCGCCACCATTGGCGCTGATATCGTGAAGCAGAAAATGGCCGAGAACAACGGCGGCTATAAGGCGGTGAACTTCGGTTATACCGACGATCGCGTCTACAGCAAGCTGACCAGCGATAACCCGATCGATCTGGTGCGCTATCAGCTGGCGAACTGCTATATGGGCCGCGCCGGGTTGATTAACTCCGGCGGGGCGGCGGGCGGCGAAACCGATCTTGCCGATGCGGTGCGCACGGCGGTAATCAATAAACGCGCCGGCGGCATGGGGCTGATCCTCGGTCGTAAAGCCTTTAAGAAATCGATGAGCGAAGGCGTGAAGCTGATCAACGCGGTGCAGGATGTCTATCTGGACGGCAAAGTCACCATCGCGTAAGGCAAAAATCCGGGCGCGAGGCCCGGATTGACTATTTTACTTACCCCGGTCTCCGGGGTTTTTTTATGATTTTACTGTGCTGACGTTCAGCTGTTCAGCCGCTTCGCTGGTAGCAAAACCGGGCTGCTCAACGCGAATAAACGGGCACAGACAAAACGCCAGCAGATAGAGCGCGGTATAGGCCA